>NZ_JBMIRP010000092.1:0-90006 GCF_049202975.1 Ureibacillus sp. MALMAid1270
CAGTTCGGGAATTTGCCTCCGGCTTCCTTCAGATTCCACCTCACGGTGGACACCCTTGCCATTAGCTAACAGTTCCTACTGCCAAGCCTGTAGTGGACTTTCACCACCAAGTTATAGCCCATGCCGGGCGCACAATAAAAGCTACCCTTTTATGTTATGCACAAAAGGGTAGCTTTTTTCATCGTACCGCCTTCACTCGTATTGAAATTACATCTTAAAAACTTTTGTTTGAAAAATAACAAACACACAGACTGAAATGAAAAATTTTTTTCATATGTAAACGATTGTATTTTATTAAAAACTACACATTATAAATGCATAAGTATTTGCAACTAAAATGAGGCAAATACTTATAATCTAATTTATAATGGAGTGAAATAGTATGATATATGCAAATCCAAATACAGATGGTGCTTTAGTACATTTTAAAGAACAATATGAAAATTTTATTGGCGGCGAATGGGTTCCTCCAGTAAAAGGGCAATATTTAGATGTTATTACTCCTATCACAGGAAAAGTTTTTACTCGTGTACCCCGTTCTTCATCTGAAGATGTGGAGTTAGCTCTTGATGCTGCACATAAAGCTATGGATTCCTGGGGGAAGGCACCTGTTGCTGAACGGGCAAATGTTTTAATTAAGATTGCTCAACGCATCGAAGAAAACCTAGAAAAAATCGCCGTTGCAGATACTTGGGACAATGGTAAAGCAATTCGAGAGACACTCAATGCAGATATTCCTTTAGTAGTTGATCACTTCCGCTACTTTGCAGGAGCAATCCGCGCACAAGAAGGACGGATTAGTGATATTAACGAAGAATTAGTAGCGTATCACTTCTATGAGCCAATTGGTGTTGTTGGACAAATTATTCCTTGGAACTTCCCGCTTTTAATGGCCGCTTGGAAAATCGCACCTGCTCTTGCAGCAGGTAACTGTATCGTCATGAAACCGGCCGAACAAACACCAGCATCAATTAGCGTATTACTTGAAATCATTCAAGACGTATTACCAAAAGGTGTTCTAAACATCGTTCAAGGTACAGGTCTTGAAGTCGGTAAACCACTTGCAACAAATCCACGCATTGCAAAGGTTGCATTTACTGGATCAACTGAAGTTGGTCGTTCCATCATGCAATATGCAACGGAAAACATTATTCCTGTTACATTAGAGCTTGGTGGTAAATCACCTAACATCTTTTTCGAGGATGTAATGGATGCAGATGATCAATATTTGGATAAAGCAACTGAAGGTTTTGCCATGTTTTCTTTAAACTCTGGTGAAATTTGTACAGCTCCTACCCGCGCATTAATTCATGAATCGATTTACGATAAATTTATGGAAAGAACGTTGGAGCGCGTTAAAAATGTCAAAATAGGTAACCCACTAGACACAGAATCAATGATGGGTGCTCAAGCTTCGAAACAGCAATTAGATAAAATCTTATCTTACATCGAAATTGGTAAAGAAGAAGGAGCACAACTTCTAATTGGAGGTCACCAAAACAAATTAGAAGGGGAATTAGAAGGCGGCTACTATGTGGCACCAACAGTGTTTAAGGGGCATAACAAAATGAGAATCTTCCAAGAAGAAATCTTTGGACCAGTATTATCTGTCGCAACATTTAAAGACTTCGACGAAGCAATCCAAATTGCTAACGATACAGTATACGGTTTAGGTGCAGGGGTTTGGTCTCGTAGTGGAGAAATTGCATATAAAGCTGGTCGTGCTATAAAAGCAGGTCGTGTTTGGACAAACACTTATCATCAATACCCTGCTCACGCAGCATTCGGTGGTTACAAACAATCAGGTATCGGTCGCGAAAACCACCTTATGATGCTTGACCACTATCAACAAGTAAAATGTCTGTTAGTCGGATATAACGAAGGAGCAATGGGCTTCTACTAATACGGAAAAAGTAATTGCAACCGAAGCAGCAACAAAACTGATCGGGCAGTTACAGGCACAACATGGTGATTTGATCTTCATTCACTCTGTAGGCTGTTGTGATGGAACGTCACCCATTTGCATGACTAAGGGTGACTTCTATCTAGGCAGTCGAGATGAACAAATCGGAGAAGTTGTCTATATGCACAACTCAAACTTCTCTTACTGGCAACACTTACAGATTATCATTGATGTGTCAGACGGTTTGGGGAATTCCTTCTCTCTCGAAAGTACGGAGAATAAATCCTTTATTATTTGCGTAAAAGCACTTCAAGACTAATAAAACACCCTTCCAATATGAGTTGGAGGGTGTCATTTTATTTTTAACCAGGTCGGCATTAGACAATATAAGCCATTTCTAATCTTACTTCCTTACTTTTCACATCATCGTTTGTGTAGGACATTGTATTAAACCCAATGACCTCAAAACCATTCTTTAGATAGAATTGGATGGCTGGATAATTCGATGTCTGCGTTTCCAATGTAACTAGCCTAGCACCTAATTCAATCGCTCGCCTCTTAGCGGTTTCTATTAATTTCGTTCCAATTCCATTGTTCTTATACTCAGGATTTACATACAAGTCATGGATTAATAACGTATTATTCCATTCCATTTCTTGAATTACCACAATTGCAGCTTCTTGCCCTTCAATTTCTGCAATATAAACTTCTGAACCCTCTTTATAGGGCTCAAAGATTTCTTCTTCCATCTCTTTTACAAAAGGTGTCTCAAATGCTTCTTCCACTAAAGAAAAGTACCATCCATTCTCGACTTTTTCAGAACGGACTTTGTAATACTTTTCGGAAGTGTATTGAAAAATTACCTTCTTCCCTACCGGATATTCTTCTACATATATTTGTCGAATTGATACCATGAGTTTCACTCTCCCTATTCTTATAAGCACTTTGCAGTTTCATAATTTTCAGTTTATTATAAATTTAACACTATTCATAGTTAGATAGATAAATACACAAGTCAGATTCGTTAGGAGAAACCCGATGAATTATCCTAAAAATTATATTCTACTATTATTTGGATTTGGTGTTTCAAATCTTGGCAACTGGATTTACCTTATTGCACTAAACTTAGCTGTATGGCATTTAACTCATTCACCAGCGGCCGTTGCTGGGATTTATGTCGTTGGACCGATTGCTCGGATTTTATGTAGCTTTTTTGCAGGGTCTATTATTGATCGTTCAAATAAGAAACAAATATTAATATGGACTGATATTTTTCGAGGGATCATCGTATGTATCATGCCCTTTATTTCAACAATTTGGTTGATCTATACACTCATATTTCTTGCCAATATGGCTAGTTCATTTTTCGGACCAAGCAGTACTTTTATGATTACAAAAATTGTAGAGGAACAGGACCGTAAACGATTTAATGCCATCAACAGTATTCTAAGCTCTGGTTCCTTTATGATTGGCCCTGCTTTAGGTGGAGCAATCATTGCTTTGAGTAATACGTCTATAGCGATGTGGATTAATGGTTTATCTTTTTTCATCTGTGCAATTGCCTTATCATTTCTTCCTAATATTGAAGCAAACCAAAGCAACGCTAGACAAGTTATCACATTTGGAATGATAAGGACAGATTTTCTATATGTACTTCGATTTATTCGAGAAAATCGTTTATTACAGACATTTTTCATTGTCTATTCTCTCGCTTTAATGATTGCACATGCACTAGACTCTCAAGAAATGACCTTTTTAAAAGACCACCTTCTTGTTTCAGATACAATCTACGGAGTCGTTGTAAGTGTTGCAGGGGTTGGTGCAATATTAGGGGGAGCAGCAGCTGCAATCTATGTAAAAAAGATTTCCCTCGTCTCTTATATTGGCGCTGGATTTTCATTAACTTTATTAAGTTACTTAATTTTTTACATGTCACAAAACCTGTTGATAGCAATCATTTCATTCATTGCACTTGGATTCTTCATGGCATTTAGTAACACTGGTTATGCAACACTCTATCAAAAGTCTATACCGACAGAAATTATGGGGCGTTTCGGCAGCATTCTTAACCTGTTACAAGGTATTCTACAAATTGTATTTACGTTAGCACTTGGCTTAATAGCAGAATGGTATTCTGTACAAGCCGTGACAAGTATATTCGCATTTATAGGATTATTGCTGACAATCTATCTTTATATCCATCTAGTTAAACATAGACTTTACTTTCAATCAGGAGAAGAAAAGTAACACTTTCTCCCTTACTATATTTCCAAATTCTATTTATACTTATTAAAGGGAGGCGATTCAATTGAACTTTGTATTCGATATCGATGGAACACTTTGTTTTGATGGCAAGACAATTGACGGATCCATCATTGAAGCTTTAAATGAACTTTCAGATGAAGGACATGAAATTATCTTTGCATCCGCTAGGCCCATACGAGATTTAGTACCTGTAATTCCACCAAATTTCAAACAGGGAAAATTAGTTGGTGGAAATGGCTGCTTTGTTTCAGACAATGGAGAAATCACATCCAGCTTTTTTGATTCACAACTAGTAGAAAAATTGTACAAAATAATACATACATACGAGCTTACTTATTTGGCAGACGGAGAATGGGATTATTCATTTACTGGTCATAAGGACCACCCCATTTATAAAAATATCGATCAGAGTTCAGCTCAAAATCGAGAATTCACAAGTCTTTCGAAAATTTGTAAATTAGTTTTATTCAATCCAACGGAAGCTGTCATAGAGAAAGTAAGTAAATTACCCGTTACGGTGACGCCATATAAAAATGAAAATGCAATTGATCTAAGTCCTTTAGGGATAAATAAAGTCCATGGACTCGAAACCTTACATATTACAGATTTCATCGCCTTTGGGAACGACAGTAACGATCAATGTATGTTTGAAAAATCAGTATATAGTGTATGTGTCGGGAACAACGATGTGCGAACATATGCATCCCGATCAATCACAAAAGACCAAGTTGCCGAAACTATAAGAGAAGTGAAAAACAATTTAGTAGAAACAATTAAATAAAATCATTACAACCTCCAAAACTCACTTTCGGAGGTTTTTCCCTTTCAGAAAACAGATTCGACTGAATTCCCCATTTATAAACAAAGTATACATTCGTTTACAAATAAATGTTTATGGAGGTGCTGCTTTGAATATTCAAAACATAGCGATAGAAGAGCTGGTAAGAGGCTATCAATTACAAGATTCCCAATACCATTGTTTATTTTGTAGCGAAAGCTTTCATACCGACGAAATTTACCCCTATGAAGAAAAGCTTCTAATAGCAGAAGGAAAAATGAAGAAACATATTTTAACTGCCCACGAATCACCCTTTCATGCCATCCTTCAATTAGACAAAAAAACGACTGGGCTCACAGAAGTTCAAGTTGAAATGCTACAACATTTCTATGAACAAACACCTGATCAGGAAATTGTAAACAAAAGTAGCGTAAAAAGTATCTCTACTGTAAGGCAGCATCGCTTCAAGTTACGGGAAAAAGAGCGACAAGCAAAAATGTTCTTAGCACTAATGCAATTAGTTAATGACCCTGAAAATTACATGATTCATAAAGGAGCAAAACAAGTGGATGAACGCTATGGTATTGACCAGAAAGAAAGAGAAAAGGTACTAAAAACTTATTTTAAGAATGGACTAGATGGTGGAATTGACTTAATTCCAAGTAAAGAGAAGAAAAAGTTAATCATTCTTCAACATATTTTAAAGCGATTTGAAATAGGAAAAACATACAATGAAAAAGAAGTAAATGAAATTTTAAAAACAGTCAACGTAGATTTTGTATCATTACGACGTCACCTAGTAGAGTATGGCTTTATTGACCGGAGTAACGATGGCGCTTCTTATTGGATGAAAGAATAAAAAAATGCAGGAGATTCACCGATCATAAATCTCCTGCTCATATCTTTTCTATCCGTTCATTATCTTCTTCATTTGATACTGCTCAGTATATACCTGTAACCCCTGCTCTATAAAGTAATTAGATACCGGATTTGAAGCAGAGAAATTAATTGTCGTAATATTCACAGGTTCAGTAGTAATACTTGCAATAAATTTAGGAATGTACTCCACTTTCTCTTGATCTAGCAATTCTAATTGATGAAAAACGATTCGATCTAATTTCTTTTCATCATTCCAAACTCTTCGATAGATTGCATATCCAATAGGCTCATCAGCTTGATTATAAAACACCTTAGCTTCACCTTGTTTTGCACTTTTCCAACTGCATTGCCATGGCACATCTTCTTTATAAAACGAAAATCCAGCAAGCTGTTCTGGTCGGACTAAATCCTCTTTTATCCCAAGAGAATCGCTGACTGGCTTATATTCCCCAGTGATAAACAATAAATGATCGGTAATTACATATCCATATTTTTCATACAGTTTTATTGCTCGTTCATTTTCTTTAATTACTTCAAGAGTCGCAATATCAACGTTCTCTTGCTTATAAACTTCTAACGTTTCTTCCATAATTGCTCTCGAAACGCCTTTTCCACGATAGTCCGTTGCAACACCTGTCCCGCCATTCCAAGCAATTTTTTTGCCATCCACCTGTCTAAATCCATTCAAAACGATGCCTACAGGTTTGTTTTCGTCAAAAGCAACAATGGATTGACTCGGAGACAACCCTTCTCCAACTAATCTAGTTAAAAATGCTTCTGCATTTAATTTGATTTGTACGAAATATCCTTCAAATCCATCATTCCAAGCTTGCAATACATCCTCTAACGTACACTGTGATAATCTTTTGATCTCCATGTTTTTTCCCCAATTCTAAAAAAGTGTAGTGATTCAACTATAGAGAATTCTTTACTGAAGTGAAAAATTCCTTCTACCTTACGTATACTTTAAAAGGACGTCCACGATTTGTTGAATAGTGGCCTTTGTAGATTCATCAAATTCCTCAAATTTAAACGAGATGGATTGTGATTTCGGGTTGGTTTGGGGGCCAAGAGTGGTATCTT
The DNA here is from genome assembly GCF_049202975.1 of Ureibacillus sp. MALMAid1270. NCBI lineage: Bacteria > Bacillati > Bacillota > Bacilli > Caryophanales > Caryophanaceae > Ureibacillus > Ureibacillus sp. MALMAid1270. The sequence goes on from NZ_JBMIRP010000092.1 coordinate 6,909, forward strand.
TGCGAAACGAAGTGATCGATTCAAGCTCTTTTAATAACTCTGATGATAAAGCTTGCCGTTCAAATCTCCAGTTAACAAGATTAGGCTCTCTTTGAGGCGTATTACTTCCTTCGTATTGGATAATCCCGACTCGTATGGACCGATCTTCAAGTTGTTCGTGATTGATAAATAATTCTATTACTTGTTTGCGATTTGCATAATATGGATATAATCCGGCTTCCTTCGACTTATCCCGGATATAATGAAAAAGTGGCGTAATTTTAAATTCATTCATTATATCGTACATTTACATTTCCCCTTTATGTTGTATGTTGTTTGAAAATAAGTAGTTAATCTTTTATATATGTTGAAATATTTGTTTAGATTCCGATAAATCCAAGAAAATTTCATTATTTCTTATAAATTGGGGGCATTTGATGTAGTTGGGGCAAATTCTATGTGGAATGGAGCACTTTCTAAAAACAAGTAAAAAAGAAAGCCTGTAAAAACAAGCTTTCTCTTATCGGTCATATTGGTTAAATGTATTACGAACAAATACTTTTAATTTCCCTTAACAGGTTCGTTTAATTTTTCTAATTCTTTACCTAATAATTTTGCTAACTCAAGCATTCCAAATTTTTGTTCTAACTCTTCCGCATCAGAATTGTAGTTTGTATTCGTATTCACATCGTAAGTGTATACTGTTCCATCTCCATCGACGATAAATTCAATCCCCGCAACATCAATACCGTTACCTTTTAAGAATTGTTTATATTTCTCAATAAGCTCTGTACGTGGATTTTCAACGATTCTGAATTTCATTTGATCTTTTGGTTCTTCACCAACCGGGCAATATAGGTCCCCTATTTGACAAGCATCCGCTGGACATAATTCAAATCCTTCAGACGTATCAACTCGCACAGAGTAAACATATTCCCCACCAACACACGAGTAATCGATGAATCTGGAGATTGAACATACTCCTGAACAAGTGTGATTCCATCGACTGATTCTTCAAAAGTTGGTTTATCTAGATGTTCTTGAAGTGCTTCTAATGAAAAGAATAGTTGTACCCCTAGACCTTTACCAGCACGATTATGCTTTGTGATGAAAGGAACTTTATTCAACGCTTTTGCTGCTTCTAAAATTTGTTCTTTCCCAACTGCTGCAACAGTTTTTGGTACACGGATACCATACTTCTCTAACTGTGTGTATTGTTTTACCTTACTTATTTCAAGCAGCAATGCATTACTTCCATTTAACACTTTTCTACCGTAAAATTCTAACCAATCAATAACAGCGGTAGCAAGTTCTGGGGCAAAACGGTGATTTCGTGTATGAGAAGAAGCACTCATTCGATTATAGAATACGCCTTCTGGTGGCGCTTCGTTCAAATTCACAATTCCTTGATCTAAATGCCATGATTCATACGGTATGTTTAATTCATCTAATCGTTTCGTTAAGTGCACTGTCCAGTCATCGTTTTCATGTATAATATAGACTTTTTTTGTCATTTCAAAAACCTCCATTATTATATCCTATAATATGTATTAGTTTAGTGGGTAATTCAGAATACAATAACATTATACATGAAATTTGTCATCCAACTCACAATAAAAAACTCCCGCAAAATCATTATTTGTGGGAGTAAAAAATTGTTCGGAGGAAATACTTTTGTAAATGGCTTTTTTTATCGGTAATTTAATGCTCCTCTAAAATTTCTTCAACCTCATCTAATTGTTGCTTCACCATATCTAAATGTTCTTTATTTGACTCGACCATATCTAAATGTTCATTGTGTTGCCGTGCATTTTCATATGCATTTTCGGCATGTTCAATCGAGTTAAACGCATGTTCTACGGCAATTTCCTGCGGATGTGACATCGCTTGTTTTACCGCACGATCTGCTCTTTGAACAGCGTTACCAAACAAAGTACTTGGATGATCCTGTTTCCAACTTCCACTTGAATGTTTCGGTTTTGTCAAATTGCCTCATCCCTTCATTCAGATTTATTGACTTGCTAAGGATAGTATTGAATGAAAAAGGTTGAAATATGTACATCCGAAAAAGCCAATACTTAGTTGAATGAACAATTGATTCTTCATACATAAGATGTATTTTTGCGAATCATACTATTAGTAATAAAAAAAGATATTTCATCGAACATAAACAAATTAATGCGTCCATTAGGAACTTGAATCTAACCTGGAGTTCCTTATGACGAGGTGCGTTGTTTAGTGGAGTTGATCACTTTTTAGAAGAGCTCACTATCAAGGAACACCCCTACTCATTCTCACTCATCCAACCAATAAAATTATTCAATAAAAACTCTTTTCCTACATCATTGTAAACAACCTTTTCATATTCTCTTCCGTTAAAAGTTCTCTTTTCATTTTCAATTCCGTAGCCTTCAGAATTTTCATTTGTAATGGTATTCACTTTACCTTCTTCATCGACCATTTCACTTAATATGCCGAGCTCTTTTAACTTTTTATTAATCATGTGACCTGTTATCTTTTTACTAACCTGTGGATCTATCACTCGGTTAACTGCTTTAGCAAATTCGTTTATCCCGATTTTTCCTGAAGGCAGTACTACATTTGCTAGTTGTTCTTCTGTAATAATGAATTTGGTTGGTTTTCTTGGAAGTAATGTTTTTTGTTCTATTTGCTTTGTAATGTAATCATTGAGGTAGAAGAGTGTACGTACGATTTTTGGGTGATTTAAGAAACTTTCTTCAAATATTGGGGAATCATCTATTGGGTTTACACCATTTGATAATTTGCTTAATATGACTTTCGATTCTAACAGTTTTTGAGCGTCAACTACCATATTTCTCACCAGTCTCCCTATCCCAGTTTAATAATCGGCTATAGTTATAACCGCAATGACGACAGATGATTAACAAATGATCAGATAAATAATTGTCATCTATAACCGCAACCGAATGGCATGAAGGACATTTAATATAATCAATAATTGATACCAATTCACAACCTCCTAGTTTTGTTTGTATATTCTTTTGTTTGTAATCACATTTTTGGTAATATCGGATTGTTTCGGGGGGGAAATATGTGAAAGATGAATGAAGGTACTTTTATTTTAGTTCGTTTCTACTTTTTGTCAAACTCACCTCAATGACATAAATCTCCCCAAAATCACAATTAAAACCCATCATTTCTTCAAAATGAACTTTTCAATGGATGATATACGCCATTTTCTATTGAAAATATTTTTTTCACATACATTTCACTAGATAAAGTGGAGATTTCGCGATAAATATTTAATTGCGCATAAGCCAACCACAAAGAAGTTTCAAAAATATTTAATATTCATATCATAAAAATATAAGTTTACTAATAGAATAAAAATAATAAATATGACTTGTTCTAATATCTTTTTGCGTTTTATGTTTTCGGAATAAATAATGGCCGAACCCGTAATCATTGGATTCAACCTACATCTATACTATTTCCCAATGTCTTGTCGCCTATATATTAGATAACCTTTTCAATCCTTTAGTCCTATTGTAAAATTATTCAAAAATAGGAACCTTTGTGCTAATATTAAGTTATAATAGTTTCGGGCTCAAGGGTGGTTGGCTCACTTCTGGTAGAGAGGAGTGATGCCATGACAGTCTCAGAAGCACTAATGTTGGCAATTTCATTTTCAACATTAGTCATTGCGATCCTGTCTTTTAACGTAAAAAAATAACCCATCCTTGAGTTGGTAGCTCAGATGGGTTAGGTAATTCCTTCTTTTCTGGAGCCAATCCCTTATTGGGACCGACTATTGCAAGGACTGTTTGATGTTGCAGCATCAAGCAGTCTTTTTTATTATTTATATTGTTAACCTAATTATACTAATTTTCGACAGAATTAACAAGAATGTATCCCCAATGCACATTTTATGCGAGATTTTCCGCTCTTATTACAACAAATTTCATTTTTTTAATTAATTCTTCTAAATGCTTTCCCCTTTTGTATTCTGTTACTTGCAACATCCACAATATGAGAAATGACTTTCTCCTTCTTTCTTAAACGCATAACTCTTTTCCCAGGGTCCATACCGAATTCTGAAACAATATCTTTTAGTTGATCGACTTCTAATTGATTTAAGCTCTCCAGAAGTACACTTTCCCCTTGTTCTTCTAATAACGTTTCTGGGTTAAATAGCGCTGCATTTCGTTTCCGTGAGCGCTTCTTAGGAATAGTGCTTGAAGTTGCGGTATTCTCATAGTTTGCTGCATCTTCTGTAGATAATCCTCTATCTTCTGTTCTGCTCGAATCTCCACTAATTTGATCTGATGGTTCATCTGCATTGAAAATCCCCCTAATCTTCTTTGCAAATTCTTTATTCGAATCCATTTCGTGTAGAATTACTTCAAGTAACTGTGTCAACTGGATTTTAGTTTTCATAACGTTCATACCTCTCAATAATTTCAATCGCAAGGGTAAAGAAAGCATCGAATTGACCACCATATCCCCATTTTTGTCGGAACGTCCCATATTCCATCGTGAAATCTGCAGCACTAGCCATTTGATTGTTATCTTTAAAAATTGCACGAAATAGCGGTGCATCGATTTCTTTTCTTAATTTTGTCAGATTGGTTTTATGAATAGTTGAATTTTCTCGATATTTTGTTACGACAATTCCTAAAGAATCTATTTGATTCCCAATCTCCCATGCAAAATCATTTACGCGATTAATAATTTGCGGGATGCCGTATGTAGAAAGTACATCGGGAATCGTTGGAATAATATAGCCATTTGCAATGCGAAGACCGTTCAAGGTAATGACTCCTAAATTGGGTGGACAGTCAATAATAATATATTCATATTCATTCATAATGGGTTGGATAGCTTTCCTTAAAATATCGTATGGATTATTTGAATAAAATTTTCCCCTTGGTACTCTTGTTAAATCATCTTGAATATTGATTAAATCGAGGCTAGAAGGGATTAAATCAAGATTTTGACAGGAGAGAATATTGGATACGTTTTTTTGGAGAGTTCTATTTAGATCGAAACGTACCTCTTCTGGATGTATTGCACTTTCAAACAACCGCGCTAACGTGTAGCCATTGTCATTTAAATCCTTCCACCGATGTTCACCTATTAACATCGTTGTGGCGTTCGTTTGAGGATCAAGGTCAATGAAAAGCACCTTCTTCTTAAACTCTGATGTTAACATTTCTGCTAGTCCAACACTTGTAGTTGTCTTTGCCACGCCACCCTTTAAATTAATAATCGGTATTACGATTGCCAATGGCTTAAGGTCCCCTTTCAATTCTTTTCTTCTAACAATATATGGCGAGTTTAAGTGACTATGTATTATTTCTCTTTAGTAATTTCATCCAAAACTTATCTTTTTACCGGAAGGAAAAGGGCCATTCTTGAAGAATATTTTATCTAGCACATATTTAATGCAATTCGATTTAGTAAGTTGGTTCATAAGAGGCACTAAGAAATTTTTCTGTATTACGTGTAGCAAGCGACAGATAAAGGGAGGCATTGGATGAAATATTTTGCAATAGCTTTTATTGTTGGGGTGTTTTTATTTATTTACATTGTATTTCCGATTATGGATGCTTTAGAAGTTCCAGGTTTAAAGGAATTACTAGCCTTGGCTATTTCTAATAATCGTCTACTCTTTATTATGATACTTGCTCTAATTATCGTCATCGTACTACTTTATCTTTTAAATAGTGTTAAGAAAAATAAATATGTCCAATAAATTCAAAAAGGTCGAATCCAAAATGGATCCGACCTCTTTTTCACTTATTACCTAAAATCACGGATACGGATGGGGTTTGGGATTTAATTCTGCCCCATTAGCTAATTTCTGTAGTCTTGATGATTCTAATAATGCCACTTTTTCATAAGGCAAAATCAATAAACTTGGTGTTACGACTCTTAAACTCTTAAGATTTAACTCTTTAATATCATCCGAAGTTAAATCTTTATAAAAAATGTCTGTTTGATTTGCAACAGAATGAATCATTTCAGTAAAAGTATATTCCTGTTCGATTGACGATAGTTCCTGCAGATCGCCTTGTGGATTAAGCACTTCTGTTAATGCCTCGTCATCATGCCCTTGGAAATAGTAATAAACAGAATCTTCGTTTGCTGTTTGATCTCCAGTTTCTGATTGATAGTCGCCTTTTTCTTGTAATGTAACATATCCACTAATCGCTTCTTCTATCGATTTTTTTATTGCTTTATTTAACTTTCGATTTGTAGAAGCAGCCATATAAAAACCTTTTGAATCTTTAGCTTTTAGAACTGTTAATATAGTAAAGCTCTTTATATCCGGTTGAGAGATATCATAAATTTGGATTGAGTAGTTGAGACTTTCAACTGTTTCGATTAATTTATTAATTCTAGTTGTTTTTACACTATTTAAAGAGATCTCAAAGTTTACCTTTTTCAACAACCAGAACAACATGAATGCATCTTTTTCTATACATTCGTTTAAAGCATTCTCAAAGGCAACATCAAAACATGGTCCAGAAGCCAATCCAGTTGAGACAACATCTCGGAACGTTTTATGGTATTCTGGTATTAGTAAATAGACCGTTTCAAACGGTAAATATACTTTTTCCTCCGTCATGTAGTTATTTGCTAATACCCAATTACGTTCTTTTTTTTCATCGAATTCTTCAAATCTATGTTGAGCGGCATATTGTTCCTTCGTATAACGGTTGAAGTGAACAGGTGAAATGCTTCGGTATTTTAATTCACTCATCGTTTGGTTTACTATATCTGCCGGATTCATGATCCCTGCACAGTATCGTTCAATCGCTTCTCCTACTGCATATTGTCTTGCTACATGATAATCCATTGAAAACCCAATCCCTGGGAAGATTCTTTTCCCACATTGTTGTTTAATAATGGCCATATAACGATGAAATTGATTGTTCATTGTATATAAAGGAACACTCTCCAACGTATGGATTAGCCCTTCTTGAAAGTTGTTTTTATCTTCTAATTGTTCCATAATTAGCACCCTTTCTGTTTTGTTACGGTTCACTGGAATCTTCCTAAACTGCATCACAAAACTTACACGGCTATTCTTTTAAAAAAAGTGGTCCCATATATAACTTTTCATCAGCTATACTAAATTGAATCCATGGGATGTTCATTTCTCTAGTAAACTCAGAAACTTCACTATAAAAAATCATTTCATGACGATAATCAAATGCAACCATCATATCTAAATCTTCATCTATATCTATTAGAGATAATTCATCTTCTTGAATAACGAGAATATCTTGTGAAAAATTTGCTGATTGAATGAAATGGCTTATTTCTTCCATAAAATTTTTAGTAACAATCACAACGCGATTCATTTCTTTTGAATGGAACTTACTGAGTAGACCTTGACTAAATAGTTTATATAAGGTGTTGTTTACTAATGAAATTGACTTTTCTGATAGTCTAGCAATATTCACTATTGCGTTTGTACTTTGATCTCTTCCTATTGTAGTCATCCATGGTGTCCTTTCAGATATAAAATCCTTTGATGTTGGAATTGCTAGATAGTCATTTTCAATTTTTCGCTCTTGATGTTTTTCTAACATACTCATTCCCTCCATTTCATTTTTTCTTTTTATATAGGTAGAAAGCTAAAGATTTTCATTTTAGGTGACAAACAATTCTCCTATGCTTATATTTAATTATAGATTGTTTCTGAATTTTTCAAATCGAACAAATTTTATAGACTACCCCCACTTAATTTGATAGTTTTGAGCAAAGTTTAGGAAAGTAAATTACTTTTCCTTATTTTTTATGAAAGTTTGACTCGGAAACATAGGTTAAAGTGGTAAAAAAAATCTCATTTGTGAAAATGCTGAATTCGATTTATCTTCTACCAACTTTATGTAATAATGAGATTAATTCGGAGGGATTAACTATGAAAATAGGAGATGTCATTAGATTCAAACGAATTGAACAAGGAATTAGCCAAGAAGATTTAGCAGCTGGCATATGTACAAATTCCTATTTAAGTCGTATTGAAAATAATCACGTAACACCCGATGAAGAGATCTACCGTTTGCTTCTAGGGAAATTAGGAGCGGACTATGATCAAGTGATCTACGATTCAGTCGAAATCGAAAACGATTTAGATGACTGGTATGCTCACTTAACAAAAAAACTCCTTTAAAAAAGGAGCTGTCCCATTATTTAAAACTGGAGAATAAGCTTAACCAAAGCCTAGTTATTAAATATAAGATTATTTATTCTCGTTATCTATTAACCATTCGAGAGTATGACAAGTCGAAGGAAATTTTAGATGACGTATATAATATTCTCCCTAGTTTAAGTAGTTATGAAAAGTTTATCTTCATTAATACGTATGTAGTATGTTTTACTTTTTTAAACAAAAGTGAAGAAGCTATTAGAATTTTTGAAGAGTACACACAAGATCACAATATAGATTATGGTTCAAAAGAGGAAAACGGTAATTTATATTACAATATTGCGCTCTGTTACAAACGAATTCGTTCCTATAAACCATGTATTGAGTACGCAAAGAAAGCTTTATATGAATATAGTGATCAATATCACTTGAACCGTATGGTGAATACCCTTGTTTTATTAGGCATTGCCTACAACAATATTTATGAATGGGATAGGTCAATTAAATATTATAAACAAGCCTTACATATCGTTGAACAGCTTCAAGATTTTTCTGATTCTATAAAATTAATAATTTATAACGACTTAGGATATTGTAGTGAGTGCCAGAATTCACATTATGATGCGATTAAATATTATCAGTCTGCTTTAACAATTCACCCTGATAACTATAGCGTACTCTCTAATTTAGCAAGAACCTTTTATAAAATTGGTGATTTTACAGAAGCAAAAAATTATTTAAACAAAGCAAATCATGTTATGAAACCAAATGAAGTTGATGACTTATATATTATTTCAAATAATCTATTAAGCTGTTTATTATTTGTTGAATACAAAGATATGGATGAAATTTTCACGATCTTGAATACCAATTTCCCGTTAATAATCAAAAATCGGATATATGAAATTATCATTTTTTATTCAAGGGAATTTGGTGCCATTCTAGAACAACACAAGTTTTATAAAAAAAGTAATGAACTATATAAATATGCATTCGACGCATATCAAAATCTCTTAAAAGGAGGTGAAAAGAACAATGTCTAAAAAATTCAAAAAAGTAGTTCTAGCACTTGCTTTAGTTAGCGGATTTGCAGTATTCACTGCTTCTCCTTCAGAGGCTTCTATTTATGAAATGGATCCAGGTCCAGCTTTAAAACCAGCAAGTATTGGTATTGGCGGGTTCACATTAGACCGCTAATTATTATTAAACCTTCTAAATTAAATTAATGCCACATTTCGTTAAAATGCCGATTTAGTCTGAACTCTAACCAAGTTCAGACTCTTTTTTGTTCTCATTAAAAAGCAATAAACACTTGGATAATGCCTATCCCCATTTAGAATGAGTTTAGCCATACGCCAAGTGTTTTTAGTCGAGTTAGTCAGCTTTTATTTTTCTGATCAACTAGTTTTTGAAGTTTGATGATTTCTTCCCCTAATTTTTTAATTCGTCTATTAATATTTGAGTCATGGATTTCATTTTCTTCATTGAAGTGATCATTCAACACATAAACATTACTTTCAGGTACGACCGCTTTTAAAAACGTGAGTATCGGTTTTAAATGATAATCCAATACAAGAAAATGTTTGTCTGTGCCTCCTGTCGCTATCATACCTGTAACTTTTTTGTGCAGTGCATCTACAGGAAAGTGATCAAGAAGATTTTTTAATGCACCAGTTATTGAAGCCTGGTAAATTGGTGTCCCTATGACTAGGCAATCAGCAGCAAGTATTGTATCGACGACCTTAACTGTATCAGCATTATAATAGCTTAACGGTGTTCCCTTCACAAATTCCACATCATACTCTTTTAAGTCAATTATTTCCGTTTCCACATTGGAATCGAACGATTTTGCTGCTCGTAATACTTTATGGACCACTGTGTATGTTTTGTATCCGGCTAAAGCACCAACAATGCCAACAAGTTTCATTTTTCAGTCTCCAATTTTTTCATATTTGACTCTATACTATTGTAAATCATTCAATCTGTGATTTTAATTTGTAGATTTTCGTATTTAAATCACTGTTTTTGTTAGGCATTACACCTTTTGCACATTTTACTGCTCTTGAAAAATTTTTAGCTTTTCATTTAACTTTCTATAAACGACTTTCATTTCCGGTTCTGTACTAGCTTCGACAGCTTCTTCTAAATTCATCCATTTGACGTCACTATTCTCATCTGGCTTAATATGTGTTAATTCATTTTCATCCGCTTCAAGTAAATATGTAACGTTTAAGTGCACATGTGTTGCGACATGTTTACCGCGCTTTTCGTGGGCAGGGACACCTAAAATTTCAATTGAATAAATGTCAGTTGATACAGGTTCTACATTGACTACCCCGGTTTCTTCTTTTGCCTCTTTTATAGCAACCATGAGAAGATCCTCTTCTCCATCGGCATGTCCACCAACCCATGACCATGAATTATAAATATTGTGATATGCCATTAATACTTTTGTTCGGTCTTTATTGACTAACCAAGCTGACGCAGTAAAATGGGCAAATTCATTTTCTCTCGTTAATAGGTTATCAAATGTGTCCATATAACGTAGAATTATTTCCTGATCCTTCTCTTCTTGTGCATTGTATGGGTTATACTCTTGGATTTGTTGTTTTAGATTCATATGGTACTCCTTCTATTCTCTATATTTGGACTAAAATACTTGTTTCATTATTAATTATACATGAATGGAATTAATAAAAGCCTACCCACAACTCGTGGACAGGCATTCAAAACAAGCTTGCAGGTCTTCACATATATCATCACTTGTCCTAGTTTTTTGGTCAATTACCTACACCCGCACATCAAAATAGTTTCCATCACGTAATTCGTTATGTTTAACTATTCCACTGTATACACCCAACTCTTACTCAAATAAAAATTGATAAATAAATCTTCGGTGGCTACCTACCATTTGTTCTGGCAATTCATTACTCTTAAAATATCGAACATCTACTGTTTCAGGTGTTTCAAATTGAATTTCACCCTTCGTCTGATCTGTGATAAATACCGCTGTTATCGAATAAAATTCGTCTCCGTTTGGGCTTTTTACATACGTATCCTCACCCGAAAACACTGCTAGCAATCTTAAACTTTCAACTTGTATGCCTGTTTCTTCGAATACTTCACGTATAGCCACTTGTTCAAAACTTTCACCGAGATTCATCAATCCACCAGGTAGTCCCCATCTTCCCTCAGGACGTTTTTGTAATAATACTTCTCCCTGATTGTTTAGAATGATTACTACAGAACCCGGTAAGATTAAAGGCTTCGTTCCGACATACTGCCTCAAATATTTGTAATACTCCATTTCTGTCATTATTAAATACTCCTTTTTAGAAGATGTTTTTTAATCTATTAAATCCCCATTATGTATCATATTTTGTTTCAAATATTATTTGTCTGCATTTGTCACGTCTTTACTTATATTATTCTAGCAGTAAAGATATAACTTACAATGACTAGTTCCGAAATAATCTAGTTATGTTGCTGCCTAATTTCCAGTTCAAATTTTTCTTTCATCTATAAGCAAATGCCCTTCTATCCGTTAACAATAGTGAATACACTATGTTAATTAATCTAAGTCATCCATATAAAATGAGATGGAGATCGAAAAGGACGTTGATTCCTGAATAGCAATTGGAATTGCCGTTGCAATCGCACTCTTACTCTTGAATAATAGCTGGACAGGTAAGAAGCAAAATGAGTAAGCAATTATTGTAACCCTTTCATACACCTCACTTTTGTCGACCCTTCTCCTTTAGGTCGACCTTTTTGACTTATTTCTACATGACCTTATGGACTTTCTTGCAAAACAGACATGAAGAGAAATTTTTTGAACTATTTCCTTGGAAATAATCGAAATTTGTTGTGAAATGAAAAATCATTATTTCATTTCACAAAAGAAAAAAAATGCATGGACAACCTATACCCATGCATTTTAAAATTTATTAAAATCTTCATATACCTTCCCTTTAATTTATTGACCATATTTTTATTGACGTGACCTCTTTTAGTATAAAACGAAAAAAAGTCCTTTATTGCACACGAATGCAAAAAAGGAACGGAATCCCTATCGTTATTATTTAAAGCGATTGCTTTATTGATCTTAGGAAGGAATATTCACAAACCAAATTAGTTTCACTACCATAAGAAGTGCAATTCCTGCCAATGCTTGTAATTTAAGTATTCTAATTGCCTGATCCGTTAACTCCGGCTCTTTTTTATACATCCATCTCTCACCAAATAAAAAACTTTCTTTTGGATCTAAATAACTCCAGATTAATAGAAGATAGACCGGAATCATTAATACGACAAAAATAATAAATTCAGCCATTTCCTCACCTCTTACTAATTTATACGAACGAATGGATGAATAGTTTCCAAATTTTTTAGAAAATTTTTAGTATAGTCCTCCTCCACCACATCCAATATCTGAATGATTCCAATATGGCTCATATTTCGTTATAATAATAGCTATGCGTTTTGGAATTATGCATGTTACATGCTTTATATAATAGATCGTTAGAAGGAGAGTCTCAATTGCACTATACAAAAGGAGAAGTTTTAGAAGTAGAAATCCGTCGTCTAGATGAAAGAGGTTCTGGACAAGCGGTTGTACATCGTGAGAAGGATGAATCAAAACCGAAGCAAAAAAGATTGAAGCTGACAATTCCTCAAACCTTACCTGGTGAAAAAGTAACAGCTACTTTAAAATACGGACAAAAAGGTAGAGTTGTCGCATCTGTTAATGAAATATTACAACCTCACCCTGAACGAATTGGTGCGGAATGTCCTCACTTTGATCTTTGCGGAGGATGTGTGTGGCAACACTGGGAATATTCAGGTCAGTTAAATCAAAAAACTGAATACGTGAAAGAAGTTGTTGCAGCTCAAGGTTTTGATCCTAACCTAGTTAAAGATACAATCGGCATGGACAACCCTTGGCACTATCGCAATAAAATGGAGTTTACTTTCTCAAAAGATGGTGAACTTGGTTTACATGAACAAGGTAACTTTAGAAATGTCATTTCTCTAGAAACTTGTTTGATAGCTCGAGAAGAAATGGTAGAAGCAGCATTAGAAGTTGGTAAATGGGCTAAAGATCATAATCTTCCTGGCTATAACAAAGATGAACATGAAGGATTACTTCGTCACTTAATGGTACGCCAATCATTTGCAACGGATGAAATGATGCTGGCCCTTTTTGTTACAGAAGCTCCTGAAGGTGAATTAGAAAATGCGGTACAAGATTTAATCTCTCGTATTACAGAGAAATTCCCGAAAGTACAAAGCTTATTGTGGTTAGAAAACAGAGATTGGGCAGACAGAACACAATCTGAAAAAACTCATGTATTAGCGGGTCGTGACTTTATTTACGATGAAATGTTAGGTTACCGCTATCGTCTATGGTTCGATACATTCTTCCAAACGAACCCAACTCAAGCACAAAAGCTTGTGGAATTAGCTTTAGAAATGGGTCAACCGAAAAAACATGAAAAAATGATCGATCTTTTCTGTGGAGTAGGTACTTTCTCTCTTCCATTTGCTAGCCGAGTTGGACAACTTGCTGGAATTGAAATCGTGGAGACATCTATTGAGTCAGCTAAACGTAACGCAAAAGATAACGGAATTGAAAATACTCACTTCCTAGCAAGAGATGCGAGACATGGATTGGTTGAAGTATTAGAAACTTTCGGTATACCTGATCTATTAGTGGTGGACCCACCACGTTCAGGTGCCGGCGGTAAAGTAATGCGTAGAATTGGACGTACAAAACCATCTCGACTAGTTTATGTATCTTGTAATCCTGATACATTTGCAACAGATATTAAAGAATTAGAGCCATTTGGCTATGAACTAGTAACAGTTCAACCAGTTGACCTATTCCCACATACTGTACACGTTGAATGTGTATCATTATTAGTAAGAAAAGAAGAAAATTAATAAAAAAGGGTTTCAAGTCTGGAATTTTACAGTTCCTAGACTTGAAGCCCTTTTAATATACATAAATAATAATCCACCAGATAGCAGGAATTAAGTTTATCGCAATCGACACACTTTTTTTATTCATATGAAAATACCAAGCAATGATTGTACAAACAATTAATACTACAGGATAGATCGATGTTAATGAAAAGATTACTATATTTTGAGTCGATGCCGAATGCATGATTAATACAAAAGCCATCAACCATAGAAAAACCCATGGAATAATAGCTACATAAAATACGATTTGCGTTGCTATTAAATACAGTCTCATTGTTCTCCCCCAAGGCTGGTAGTGTGTTTCACAAGCCAATCGCAAAGTAATCATTACTTTACTCTACGTTCAACCATGGACGAGTATGTTAAAACAATGAAACTTAAGAGACCGTATTTATCGATTATCATTTATTATTCAGTGCACCAGACATTATGATTTTTTCATGTTTGAAAGTTAATGCATAACATCCAGTATGCAAAGATCCAAATCATCGGTATAAGATTTAAACTTAGTGTGAAGATCGGCTTTTGTAAGTGGTTTTTCCAACTAAAAAAAGAACATCCAATGACTAATAATGGATAGGAAAGTATCGGCAATATGATTATCCATTCTACAAAACCAATTTGCCTAGCCCATATCTCGAAATAAGCAAATCCAGCAAACATCAACCAAATTGGCATAACTAAAAGATAGATTATTTGGGTCACTATGAAATAGATTCTTAAAAGGATTGTCACGCGATCCTCCAATCCGAAGATTTAACTCCCCTTCAATGATTTATTATCATCTTACGAATCTGTTTATCCAATTATGTTATGTTATGAGATTTTATATGTGGAAACTATATTAACCACTGATTGGCGAGTAAGGTTAAAAAATTCTCATAAGGTCTATTAAGCATTCTATAATTATGATCTTTTTGTAATCTATTACTCCTATTTACTATTTTTTTGCATTTTGAAGAATAGAATTCTCAAATAATAAACATACTAGAGATAAATATATTTTCATTGAATGGGAGTGTGAACTTTGGAAAATTGGAATCAATTACTTTTTACATTAGTGCAACAAAACCCTATTGAAACTGCAATTCTTTTATTCACCATATTTCTTCTAGCAATTGTTTGGTTACGGTTGAATAAAATGGTTAAAATCGACCAATTGAAGGATAAGCGAGATGCAACCGAGAAGGCCATTACTTATGCGGATCGTTTTACTGAAACGATCATCCCACATTTACGCAAATATAAAGCGAATGTCTTTGATCTTGCATATTACGACACATCCTTTGTTTCAGATGTCAAAGGGATTCATAATTTTAGATATGATTATCCATTAACGAGAGATCAAATTGCGACACGCGAAGAATTCCATATTCACGATGCATTGTACAACTTAAAAACAATTGCTACTGGAATACAGCACGGCCGTGTAGACAAAGAGGTTTGTTGCAAATTATTTGGACAAGAGTTTTGTGAGGCAGTAGAAATATACTATGATATGATTCTACATATTCGTAAAGAAGATAGTAGAGCATATGACCAAGTGATATCATTATATCAAGATTGGCGTAGGAAGTTCACAAAAATAAAACCAGGTAAAAGTATTGAATATGTCCCTGAAAAACGTATGAGTGAAAATCCCCTTTCTGTTTAAGACTGGGGATTTTTGCTATATTATTATTGGTTGAATAATAAATGTTATTAATTTAGCGATTAGATTATTTCATGAAATAGTATTTAACTATTCTTTATCGTTCAAAATGCCCAAAAGTTTAATATAAATTACTATTAGAAAGTGTTTATTTATTAGGAAAAACATGTTAAAATGTATCTATTATCTAACGATTCTTAATTTTTGTATAATTTATGCATTAATTAATATTATTTATGCATTCCAAATCACGTCTCGCAACTCCAACTTTCCGAACTCTATAAATACCGTAATATTTGATACACTATCTGAATGGGAGGTATGCTAAATTTGGTTCTCAATGCAATTCCTTTAATACAGTTCTCTATTTTTTTCTTAGCGCTTTTCTACACATTACAAATTAAAATGACATTTAGGAATATGCTATTTTGTGTTTTTTTAATTTTCCTTCCTTCTATAGCATTTTTATTTCTAGATTTAAAACAAGTAGTTATTATCTACCTTGCTATTTCAACTTTAGTATTTTTCAGTTTTGCTACCAAGTCATTAAGAGCCTTTATCGACTTCTGCTGCTTAGTATTTGGAGGAATAATTTCTGAACAGATCGCATACAAACTTTACTTTTTAATGGATCTAAGTCATCCAAAAAGTTCATACATATTTTACGCAATTATTATCGTTGCTTTCCTAACTTTTACTTACTATTACAAGAAGTTTATATTGAGAATGCATCCAACTGTAGCATTTTCATCGAATACAAAAGTATTTATTATCTTTGTTTCAGCTTTAACCATTTTTCTTATGTATTTAAATTTTTTATTGCCCCTATTTGGTCTTAATGAACAAGTTAAGTTAAAAATCCGCCTTGTAATTGAGGTAATCTGTTTTTCTAGTATGTTTGTTTTATATCGAACTTCAACTAAAGAATTTAAGATTAAAAATAATTTAGATCGACTAGAACGAGAAAATATACAGCATATCAATTACATGCAATCTTTAGAGACTATCAATAAAGAAATGCAAAAATTCAAACACGATTACTCAAACATTTTACTGACCATTCAGGGATATTTAGAGACTGAGAACTTACAAGGATTGAAACAATATTTCAAATCACATATTTTAAAAGCTGAACAGAGTACTTTTTTTAAAAATGAAGCTTTCAGTAATCTTGATAATTTAAAAGTCGTCGAATTAAAAGGACTATTATCTACGAAAGTGGTTCAAGCAAACCAACTTGGAATTAGGTTACACGTTGAGATACCTGAAACAATCGATTCAATTGAAATGGATATCATTGATTTAACTCGTATTATTGGGATACTAACTGACAATGCAATTGAGGCTTGCAGCACCCATGACGATGCTCAAATTAGTATTTCTTTCATGAAAACCAATCATAATACTATCCTAATTTGTATCGATAATACTATTGATGAATTTAAGATCCATTTAAATGATATTTATAAAGAGAACTTCTCTACGAAGGGGAAAAATCGAGGGCTTGGACTAACGAATGTAAAAGAAATATTAAAACGATATGATACAGTTAATTTAAATACACAAGTTGAAGATGGATGGTTTATGCAGGAGCTTGAAATTCCTATAAAAGAGTTGGCTTTATCGTCCTAATATTATTTTCTTTAAATAGTAATACGCTTCTCCATAATGGGGAAGCGTATTTTGTTGCAAAACTTCTTGTTTAAGAATCTGAATGTCGTTACTCTTCTTCTTTTAAGCGGAAAAATGTCACAAGTTCTCCTGATTTTTTACGTTCTCTCGGTTTTGGTAATTCATCAAAATAACCTAATTGTAGCATGGAAATAATTCTTTCCCCTGGTTTCGCTCCAATTGCTTCACGAAAAGCAGGTGCGTCTAAATAATCTGGTGTTTTCCAACAAGAACCAATCCCTCGGTCCCATGCTAAAAGTTGGATATTCTGAATCATCGTACTCGCCGCAGCATAATCTTCTAGCCTAATTTTTTGACGTACATCTTCAGGAACAATTATGAACAGAAAAGCTCCAGGAGTTGTAAACTTTTGAATTTGCTTTTCTAAAGTTACTGGATCCAAACTTTTCCAGTTAGGAATTGCTATATTTCTTAGTAACTGTTGTACATCTTTCAGTTCCTCACCACAAGCTGCAACCATACGCCAAGGCTCTCGATTTTGATGATTTGGTGCATAAACAGCATCATCGATAATTTCCATTAAGTCTTCTTGTTCCACTGGTTGACCATTGAACTTTTTTATAGACCTTCTAGTTACAATCGCTTCTTTTATGGATAAAGATTGTTCACTCATAACGTCGTGTTCTCTCCTTATTCTTCAATCATTATATAAATTTAATTACCATCAAATAACATTAACATATCAAATTATTATTGCAAGTCTTCTCATATATTGCGATTTTTTAGGGATATCCGACAGGTTTTTATTATTTAAAAACATCATCTATTTTATAAAAGTAATACTTCGTATTGGGAGTATAAGCTCTTGAGTTTCTGTAGTCAAAAAGACGGTCCGCACTATTGACCGTATGCGCATGAATATATGGAACTCCATTGATCATGCTTGTCACAATTGTAGTATGATTCGTTCTTCCATCTCCTTCAAAGTCATAACAGATAACATCACCTATTGTTAATTCTGATGGAGAATAGACTTGCCTAGCTGTAAGTCCTGACTTTGAATTGTCCAAATGTAGTTTAAATGCATGTGCAACTGACCAGCTATAACTCCATGTTTCTCTTGCAAAAACTCCTGGTCGATTGGATTGCCACCCATCTGTAATCCACCAACCTCTGCCGCGATTAGGCATTCCTGTCATTGGTGCCCCACCCGCTCTTAAACATTGCGAGATAAAATTTGTACAATCATCTGAAAAACTAGGATATCGTGGATTCCTTCCATTCCACCATGTTCTAGCATATTGTACAGCTGCTTGACGATTATAAACTGTTGGTATCTTCGCCCCTCCTCATTTACATCGTATGCATGAAGGAGGGGCAATCTTCATACCGGCATAATACTTTTTTGTAACTTTCATTATGTGTTGTGGGTTATTAGTCATTACTTCGCCATCCTCATCGCAGAATGAAATTCAAAATTAAAAATTTTGAATTTCATTTGTAACCAAATTGAAACATATTTTCTCATATAAAATTTACCTTTTTCAGTAAAAATGATGATATATTATCTAAATATAAATCATATTTTAAGTTGCAAATGTAAAGTGTAAAATTAAAGATGTTAAGCATCCGTTCACTCCCACTTTAGCTTCTTTTTTCCTATGTTAAAATGGTGGTGTATTTTCTGAACGGTTGCTACGGGGTAAAGGAAGAATTGATGTGAAAGGGTGTTTTGAATTGGCGCAGCACGCTGAACGAGAAATTATGGAGCTCACCCGTTTATGCGATAAAAATGGGAATTTAAATCCACTAGCTATTGGCTATGCTCGAAAACCATTAATTGATTGTAATTTATCAGGCCATTTTATGCGGAAGAAGAAATGGAATTATTGGTGCATTTTTGGGGAGGAAATTTTATTCTCTGTAACAGTCAGTCATCTAGACTATGCTGCGGTTTGCTTTGTTTATTTCTTAGAGTACGAAACACAACGGTTCATCGAAAAAACAATCACTATCCCACTTGGCGGCAATTTAAAAATGCCAACAAAAGTGCTTGAACCCGTACTATTCTCCAATTCTGAAATTAAAATCAGTGTGACAAACATACAATCGACTACTTATTTATCCGTCTCTTCCAGTAACTTTGAAAATGAATCCCTACAAGCTGAGCTCATTATTGAACATCCATTAGAAGACGAATCGTTAAATGTAGTCATTCCTAGAAACCGTAAGTTGTTTCAGTTTACGGCGAAGCATCACACATTACCGACATCTGGTTTTGTCAAAATTGGAAACCGTACTTATAAATTCAATGATGAGGAATGTTTTGCAGTTTTAGATTTTGGTCGAGGAATTTGGCCGCGGGAAGTTGTATGGAATTGGGCAATGGCTTCTCAATATGTAAGAAATCATCGTGTTGGTTTGAATTTTGGCGGGCAATGGACTGACGGGACTGGAATGACGGAAAATGCAATATTCATTGATGGAAAAATGACAAAAATCCATGAGGATGTTGTGTTTACTTATGATCGGACGAATTTTATGAAACCTTGGTATGTTACTACAAAATTTTCAGATCAGGTGATGCTCACTTTCCATCCATTTTTTGAACGAGTTGCAAAAAATGAACTGAAAGTCGTAAATTCTGAAGTCCATCAGTTAGTCGGCTACTATAACGGACAAGTAAAATTAGAGGATGGTAGAACATTTTTAATCCAACAAATGCTTGGATGTATTGAAGAACATGTGGCGAAATGGTAAAAAAAAATATAATGCAATCGCTCATCGTCAGAGTGATTGCATTTTTTTATCTATTTATATTAGAGCAAAAATAAACTACATGGTCACATTGAAAATATTAGCAATTAATAATATTTATAGTAACATATAGATAATCTATCACCATATCTTTAAGTGTTTATTATGATCTAGTTTAATAGCAGTGCTTAGCTTATTTCCACTTGGAGGAATTACATGATCAAAGAAAAAGAACACATTAAAAAGGAAAACAATGGACCTTTATATTCTGAAGAGGATGTTCAAAGGATCTATAAACGAACGCTTTTCATCGTTATTTTATCGCAAACCTTTGGCGGAGCAGGATTAGCTGCTGGAATTACAGTTGGGGCATTACTAGCACAGGATTTGATAGGGACAAATTCAGTTGCAGGTTTACCTGTCTTCTTATTTACATTAGGCTCAGCACTCTCGTCATTTTTAGTAGGGAATTTTTCACAGAATTTTGGAAGGCGGTACGGATTATCTGCAGGATTTATCACTGGTGGTGTTGGTGCACTTGGTGTGATACTTGCAGCAAATATCCATAACATTCCCCTTCTCTTTTTAGCTTTATTTGTTTATGGTGCGGGTACTTCAACAAACTTGCAAGCACGTTATGCAGGAAGCGATTTAGCGAACGTTAAACAACGGGCAACAGCGGTTAGTATTGCATTAGTAGCGACGACATTCGGTGCTGTTGCAGGACCGAATCTAGTTACACCAACTGGGAAATTAGCCGAAGCAATGGGCATGCATCCATTAACAGGACCATTTATGCTTTCAGCTGTAGCTTTCATATTAGCAGGTCTCATTTTCTTTATTTTCCTTAAACCTGATCCATTACTAGTAGCGAAAGAAGTCTTTAAAAGCAAGAGACAGTCGTCTAATCAAGGAAATACTACGAAACTATATCCTACTATAAATAAAATAGGAATCTTTAGTGGGGCAACGATTCTAATTCTAACTCAATTTGTTATGACATCAATTATGACAATGACACCTATTCATATGGCGGGTGGTCATGATCATAGTAATCTTAGTGCCGTAGGGATGGTAATCGGTTTCCATGTCGCAGCCATGTTCCTAACTTCTCCAATCACTGGCTATTTAACTGATAAATACGGCCGTACTGTGATGGTCTGTGCTTCTGGTATTACACTTGCCCTATCCGGAATCATTGCTTCTCTAACAACTGGGGAATCTATATTAATGGTAACAGTCGCACTTGTATTACTCGGTTTTGGATGGAACTTTGGATTAATTAGTGCGACAACAATAATTATTGATTCTACAACGGTTGAAACGAGAGCAAAAATTCAAGGTTCTGTTGATGTAGCCGTTGCAATTACAGGTTCAATTGCTGGGCTTTCCTCAGGAGTTGTTGTTGCGTATACAAGTTATGCTACTTTAGGTCATATTGGTTCATTTATGGCAGTATTGCTTATTCCACTTATATTATGGAGCCGATCGAAAAACAAGGTTAAAGCTAATCAAATTGGATAAATGAAAGAGCCATTCTCACAAGTAATTCTATAAGAATGGCTATTTTTATTTATATTAAGTTATTTTACAGAAGATAAAAACTCCAACATTTTCTCAGGTTCATCTGTAAAAATTGCATCAACACCAATTTGAAGTAATTGTGTAGCATATTCGACTTCATTCACCGTCCAAACACGAACGACCGAACCTTTTGAAATGGCTTCTAACACAGTTTTTCGTACAGCTGTTGGGAGGAAGACATGCAATGCATTTGCTGGAAGCTTTTCTTGATATTCAGCAACATCTAAAATCATATTCACAAATAACGCAGCATTTTCCACATCCGGTGAAAGTTCTGCTACGCGTTTAACTGCTTCATGATCAAAAGATGATATGACAACTCTCTCTAACATCCCCTGCTTTTCTACCTCATGAAGCACAAGCTCTTCTAGCCCAGCATACACAAATATATCTGATTTCAACTCAATATTAATATGGTGGTGAGTTTCTTTAAATATTTCCAGTACTTCTGCAAGTGTTGGAATCACTTCACCAGAAAACTCGTCAGTAAACCATGCGCCGTAATCAAACTTACGTAGTTCTTCCAAAGTCATATCCTTTACGTAACCTGTACCATTTGATGTTCGATCAATTTTCTCATCGTGAATAACAACTACTTGCTGATCAGCTGTTAAGTGAACATCAAACTCCACCCCATCTACAGGTAGTTCAGCTGTTGCCCGAAATGCTGCTAGCGTATTTTCAGGATATTTTGCGGAATAACCTCTATGTGCATAAATTTTCAACTGTCCATCCCCTCTTTTGAACAAAATTGTAAGTCTACTAACTTCATTATTCCGATACTGCCCACTTTGTTTCAACCCACTTTTTGTAAAAAAATGTGAAGGTACTCTTACCGGACAATGAGAACTACACGTTATTCTTTTCATTACTTAAATAGTCGATCCAATTCTCGTTCAACTAAATAACGTACACGGTCGTTGGAAATTGGTAAAACCCCCATTAACCGATGTAAAGCTAGTCCATCAATTAATGCATGAATGTGGGCCATTTCTTCCTCGAGAACAATATTCTCTTTTAAAAAACCGGCTTCATTCAGTTTCCCTAATAATTGAACGACACCCTGATAAACGGAGTCCTCCTTTAAATCATTTTTACGAATTTTATAAGATATATATTCTAACCATACTTGCATTTCAACGATGCGATCATCAGAAGGAATTAGCTCCATCAACATATTTAGCGCTATTTCCTTCGGGGGAAGTGGTTTCTCTGTATGTTCAAGTATTCGTTCTGTCACTTGTTCCTCAACAAGTTGCATTGCAAATTCGAGCAGTTCATCTTGCGTATTAAAATAATGCCGAACTGCCCCAAGTGATAAATTCGCCTCCTTCGCAATCGAACGTACAGAAGCCCCACCAAGACCATCTCTCGCAATTACAATCCATGTAGCTTTTGCAATTTGTGCTTTT
This sequence comes from Ureibacillus sp. MALMAid1270, assembly GCF_049202975.1. Classification (NCBI taxonomy): domain Bacteria; kingdom Bacillati; phylum Bacillota; class Bacilli; order Caryophanales; family Caryophanaceae; genus Ureibacillus; species Ureibacillus sp. MALMAid1270. The sequence continues at coordinate 30,052 of NZ_JBMIRP010000092.1, forward strand.
CTTTCATCATGATTCACTATTTTTGGCATGTATTCATTATAACAAATAAATTTAATTAATACACTTGTATTGCAAAAACACTCATGTTATTATTTTAATACAAACGTATTAAATAAAATGTAAAGGAGAACTCTCAATGATTTTTTGGATTATTGCTGCTGAAATTGCTTTTTGGATCGCGATTGTCGCTGGTCTTGTTGCTCGCTATGTATTTAAGTTAAATAAAGTGAGTTTATTATTCTTCTTACTAACACCTCTAATCGACTTAGCATTAGTCGTTTTAACAACATTCGATTTACAAAGTGGTGCTACTGCAACAACTGCACATGGGATTGCAGCGATTTATATAGGGGTCTCTTTAGCCTACGGGAAATCCATGATTGCTTGGGCAGATGAAAAATTCCAAGTGTGGTTTTTAAAGAAACCAGCTACTAAAAAAATACTTTTAGGAAAGGAAAAAGGAATATATGAACTGAAGATGTGGTCAAGACACGTTTTGGCTTATCTTATCGGAAGTGCCCTTCTATGGCTGATGATCTTCTATGTTGGACATGAAAGTACAGAGGCGTTATTTAATGTGTGGAGAATTTGGTCTATTGCATTATTAATTGATGGCGCCATTAGCCTTTCTTATATTTTATTTCCAAAGAAAACAGCATAATAAGTTTAAAGGCAGACCACCTACACGTGAGTCTGCCTTTTTAATTTGAAATATTTAATTCCTTAATACAGAAACTTTCTAAATAACCGATAGGTATTCTTTATCTAATAAAGGATACTCATAGAGTGCACCTTCATATACTAAGTCGAATCTCGGATGCATGAAAAAATCATTTGGTGTAACAAGTGCAGAAGGTGTATCCCATAGTTTTACACCACTTTTATTAAACACTTCTGCTACGAATTGAGAACAAAAGAATTTATTTCTCTGATGAATCGGGTACCCGACTGCCACTCCGACAAGCCCCAACAAATTATATGAATACAATTCTTTATTACTATTGAAATTGTGAATTACATTTCTGATCCGAACATACTCACCTATTGAAACATCTATCTTTAATAATAAACATCTAGTATTATTAAAATAACGATACGTACCGAAATAAACATCCTCTTTTATAAAACCAGCTTTTAACGGATTCCTCGGATATTTTCGTCCAAAACTATAAATTTCATCAAGCTCTTCATCAAAAACAATCGATACATGATTGTAAGGGGCATCTGTAAACAATTTTATTAATCTTGTAAATACAGTACCAGTATCGGTCAATAAAACATATATTGCTTTTCTATTATTAATCTTCATAATTTATTCCCCTATCAAACTTACCAAGACTAATTTACACTAAACTAGATTTTCATCACTACTTATAACCTTTGAGAGTAGCAGTTACGACCATGTAAAACTTAGTCTTCTTTGATTATATCGGAAAGTTTATCGTTTATCAATAAATAATTAACGTTTATCAAAATGTTCAATGGTATAACTTTGGAAATTAATTGAAACTTATTGGAGAGGAAAAACGTATCCGTATTAATTCGAATTTATAATAATTGAGGTGTTTTTTATGTTCTTGCCAGCTTTTATTATTTGCCTTTTTGTAGGCTTGCTACTTTTCCTATTTGGTTTTTTAATTGGCAAAAAGAAACAACTTACCTTAATAGCAGGCTACGACGAAAAGACCTATAAGGGAGATAAAGAGAAACTAGCTAAAGCCGTCAGTTCTTTTTGTATACTTATTGGTGTTTTGACGATTCTCTTTCCAATTGGTTTAGAATTTATCGGTAATTTCATAGGGTTCATCTACACGATCATTGTCTTTGTAGGAACTATTGGATTAGTCATCTATGTAAATTTATTAAATAAAGCGTAATGACAAGGGAATCAATATTGATTCCCTTTATTCGTCTAACAAATTTTACTTAAACTATAAAATATATGTTACAAGCTCCGTAACCACTATTATTAACACGATGAATAAAACCGGAAACCCTGCTAGATATATAGAGAAAGTTTTTCCTGCCTGTAACCACTCTTGATCTTCAAGCTTATAAATAACAAAAATAGAATGACTTTTAATTTCAAAAACGAGCGATTCAATCCAACTTTTCAACATTATATATGCCAAACCCACTAATATAACATCTGCCCATAACGGAAGCGCAAAGGATAGACCGATAATCACCGTCACTAAACGAATATATCCCCAAACATACTTTCTATGACGTATAATCGTTTTGCTAAGGAGGTCTAATATGAAATCTTCATCCTTTTTAAATATGCGATCTTTAAATAGATATGGCGATCTTACTGGTAACTTTGAAGGCTTCAAACTTTTTAACTCTTGACTAGCTGCAAAAATCATCATTTGAAATTTGAAAGTAGACTGAATTTCCAGGTCGATTTGTTTATCAAAATGTTTAGTAGAACGAACGTATTTGATCCAATATACAAAGCACAATAGGATATACAGAACGCTGTAAGTCACAGTTGAAATTGGTTCTGCCAAAGTAACTGCAAATATAGTTAAGAGAACAATTTGAATGAAATTTAATAGAAACTGAACCAATTTTCTATTAAACCTTAAATGAATCAAAGTGAAGACCATATTTGCGATTAACAGCAAAAGACTTAAATCAATTAATCCACTAATATCCTGCTGATAATGAAAGATATAAACAACGGAAAAGAAACCAAGTAACAGCCCAATCTTTAATCCTTGTTTTATGATGGAATAGAAAAGTGATAGAGCTTTTAATTTTCGAAATTGCCTATGATGTTGAATTAAGAAAACTCTGTCTCCTGGCTCAATAAAGCTTCTGATGTAACCTCCACTAGTAATTAACATCAAAACAAAGATAACTAATGGCAGTGGAATTACTTCGAATACGCCAAATTCTCCTTTTAATACCGTTTCCCTATATAAGTAATAAATAAACAAAACAGCAGGAACAAGTAGATATAGAAGGACCGTCCAATCTGCAACACTTTTAAACAGTTTACTATTCAATTGCCATTGTTTTCGTACCCTTAATTTAAATATGTTCATGTTCAGCTTCCTCGATTAAATCATCAAATATATCAAGCAAAGGCTCGTCCTTATAACGTTGTAATTCTTTTAGCGTCCCCTTTTTCAATACAGTCCCATTATGGATTAAAACAAATTGATCACAAATTTTTTCAGCTGTATCTAACGCGTGAGTTGACATTAAGATGGCCGCTCCATTATTTTTATAGTCTTCAATAATTTGAATAAGTTTTCGAATTGCCTGTGGGTCCAACCCCATAAAAGGTTCATCTAAAATATAAAAGTCATAGGTTGGTGTTAACGCTAAAATGAGCATCACTTTTTGCTGCATACCTTTTGAAAAATTCGTCGGATACTCGTGTAATTTTCGCTCAAGACGGAACACCTTGCACAATTCTTCCGCGCGTTTTCTTAATTGAGCTTCATCTTGGTTGAGTGTTCGAATAAGGAAGTCGATATGCTCCGAAAGTGTGAAATACTCATAGATAATGGGACGTTCAGGGATATAGCCATACGTTTTGATTTCACACTCACCCTCCATAAAAGGAGCTGTATTCATAATCGCTTGAATCGTTGTACTTTTTCCTGCACCATTCGCTCCGATTAACCCTACTAACTCTCCATTTGGTATTTCAAATTCTATATTTTCAATAATAGCTTGATTCTCTAAGTATCCAGCCTTTTTTATATTTACTTTTACGATGTTAATCCACTCCTACTATATAAATAGATGTAGTCTATCATTGTTATTTAATAGTACGTATGGAGCTTCCAGAAGTTTCAATTATTCTGGTTGCTAAAGTCAATATTTGATAATTTCTGAAAGATATTGGAGCGAATTGATGGAGTTATTCGCCAGTTTCGTGGACTTATTCGCCAATTCTATGAAGATATTAGCCAGATCGCTGGAGTTATTCGCCAACCATAAGGATATTCGCCAATCCGAGACACTTATTCGACAGCCCAGAAAAAAACTCCACAAATAAGAAAAAATCAGCAGGCCAAAACCCGCTGATTTCCCTCTCGAAAAGAATCTATTCTTTTACTATCATTAACCTCATACTATTCAGGGACACTAATAATGTAGCTCCCATATCTGATAGAATTGCTATCCAAAGCGTTAACCATCCGGGCACAACTAATAATAGCGCTAACAGCTTAATGCCTATTGCAAATGCTATATTTGTTTTTATTATCGTTAATGCTTTTCTACTTAGTTTGATCGTAAATGGAAGCTTTTCTAAATCATCTGCCATAAGTGCAACATCTGCAGTTTCAAGAGCTGTATCTGTTCCTGCACCACCCATTGCAATTCCAACGGTCGAAGCAGCTAATGCAGGCGTGTCATTTACACCGTCCCCGACCATCGCAACCCTTCCGTATTCCGAACGTAATTGTTTAATCGAGTTTAGTTTATCTTCGGGCAGTAATTCAGATTGAATTTCAGATACACCGACTTGCGCTCCAATTGCTCTTGCAGCAAGGTCATTATCCCCTGTCAACATTACGGTCTTCTTAATTCCAAGATCATGAAGTTTTTCAATCACAACTTTACTTGAGTCTCTTACTTCATCCGCTACAGCAATGAAACCAAGTATATCTGTTTTCGTACCAACAATCATAATTGTTTTTCCTTCAGATTGAATTTCCGCTACCTTAGCCTTAATTGAATAAATATCCGTAAACTCTTTAAATAAATTCGGACTACCTACATAGTAAGTTGTTCCATTTATTGAACCTTTAATACCTTTACCAGTTATGGATTCAAAGTTCTCAACGTTTAAATCATAAGCAATCCCTAATTCATCTGCTTTTTTTGTAATCGCCGAAGCTAATGGATGACCTGATCGTTTTTCTAAAGATGCCACAATGGATAATACTTCATTTTTACTTACTTGATTATTCACTACTTCAAAATCTGTAACGACAGGTACTCCTCTTGTTAACGTACCTGTTTTATCGAAAGCAATAGCTTTTAATCCACCCATTTCTTCGAGATAAATACCGCCTTTAATTAATACTCCTTTTTTTGCTGCATTACCGATTGCAGATACAATGGATATTGGGGTAGAGATTACTAATGCACATGGACAGCCGACGACTAATACCGACAACCCTTGATACAGCCAAGACTCCCAGCTTCCATCAAAGAATATTGGTGGTATGACAGCAACCAAAGCTGCAATCACCATAATAATCGGCGTATAGTATTTTGCAAATTTATCGATAAAGGCTTGTGATGGTGCACGCTCTGCTTGTGCTTCTTCAACAAGATTAATGATTTTTGCAATTGTTGTATCTTTAACTAATTTAGTAACTTTAACTTCAAGGAGGCCTTCTTCATTTAACGTACCTGCGAACACTTCGTCATTTGTAGATTTTGAAACAGGTACTGATTCACCTGTAATCGTCGCTTGATTTACTGATGAACCACCTTTTACAACAACACCGTCCATCGCAATTTTTTGCCCTGGTTTGACGATCATAATGTCACCAATTGCGATAGACTCAACATCGATTAACATTTCATGGCCATTTCGACGAATAAGCGCTTCATTCGGTGCGATATCCATTAAGGAACGTATTGAATTCCGCGCTCGGTCCATTGAATATCGTTCAAGAGCTTCACTAATGGCGAACAATATAACGACAACGGCACCTTCCGCCCACTCTCCAATAAACGCTGCACCTATTATTGCAACAGTCATCAAAGTTTTCATATCAAAATCTAAACGGAATAAATTCTGTATCCCTACTTTAAATAAAGAATAACCACCAATGACAATGGCAGATAAGAATAGCAATACTGTTACAAGATTATCTTCACCATTTAGAAATGTAGATGTATAACCCAAAGCAATTAGTAAAGCTGAAAATAGTAACTCCTCATGCTTTTTTATGAATGAAATTTTAGGTTCCTTTTTTAATTCATTCGAAACTTTCGCTGATTGCCCCGCAACTTTTTCTGGGATTATTGTTAAGTTTTCAAAAGCTCCAGCCTTTTCTAAATCCTCAACTGTAGTTTCGCCAATGACTGATATTTTGGAAGCCCCAAAATTAACTTTTGCATCTTGAACTCCGGGAAGCTCTTTTACATTTCTTTCAAATTTTCCAGCACAGTTTATACAGGAAAAACCTTCAACACGATATACATTTTCATTTCCTACTTCGTTTATTTCATTCAACTTTAGTACCCTCCTTTTGGTGGGCAAATGCTACCTCTATTAGTTTTTTCACATGTTCATCATCTAATGAGTAATAGACTAATTTACCTTCTTTTCGGTATTTCGCTAATCCAAGATTCCTTAAAAGTCTTAAATGATGGGATGCTGTAGCAGTTGTTGCACCTACAATATTAGCCACATCACATACACACAATTCCTCTTCTTGTGCGAGTGCATAAGCAATTTTAATTCGTGTATCATCAGATAATGCTTTAAATATTTTCGCAACCTCTAGAGGATTTTCTTTCTTTAATTTATTTTGAACGCGTATCACTTTCTCTCCATCTACACACGTAACTTCACAAGTATCGATTTCTTTTACCATTACAATCACCCCCATATATTCAAACGATTATTTGATTATTTAATTAATTATATACATTTAATAAAAGTTAGTTACACCATCAAATAGTACGCCATTCAATATTCAAATGTTCATTTGAATATTAATTCCATAATATACCTAGTTATTAAAAGAGTCAAATGTACATTTGACTATAAAACGTGAATTTTTTGTACATGAATGGCGCATTTACATTTTGGATAAGATGTTTAAAAACGTAGTATTTTTACATATTTACTAATGGAAATCATAAATTGTGAAACAAAACTTCACACTATTGTTCTTAGTTTGTCACGTCGGAATAGTTGTTCAGTTTAGATTATTATTTTAAGATGGAACAGCTAAATGGTATACAAATGCATTTTTGTTAATGAAAAATCTAAAAAATCATTGGAGGTTCTTATGTTTAAAAAAATATCTTTCGTAACATTTGTCCTTTTATTTACTTTTGTTAGTACTGTATTTGCTCATACTGGATTGCAAAGTTCAGATCCACAAAATGGTGAAGTAGTAAATGAGCAACTAGATCAAATTACTTTAACTTTTGAAGGAAATATTGAACAAGGTAGTACTTTTACACTTCTTAACTCAAATGGCGAATCTATATCGGTTGCCAACATCTCTGTTAATGGAAATGTTTTAAGTGGTAGCCTTACAGATCCTCTCGAAAATGGGGTATACACAGTTGATTGGAGTGTAATTGGCGGGGATGGCCATCTTATTGAAGACAGTTTCCAGTTCACAGTTGATCTACCTGTAGCAGAGACTGTAGAAGAAACAGAAGAACCTGTGGAGGATGATTCTGAAGCGGAAGTGACAACGCAAAATGAAAACGATTCACAAACTGAAACAAACGTTGAAGAAAATGAAACAAATCAAGCAAACACAACTGAAAATACAGCAGCTGAGCAATCTAAAGAAAACTCATATTTAATCCCGATTATTATCGGTGCATTGGTCTTAATTATTCTAATTAGTATTGTATTTTTAGCGAAAAGAAAGCGATAAAAAATGTTAGTCATTACGGTAATCAGTCAAGCTTTGATTTATCTTTGTGTTGGATTGTGTATTGGCCATTTCATTTTATCAATCGTCAAAAGTTCAATCCAACCTAAGATTGAAGTGCATTTAAATATTTTAAGAATATCTATCATTGGAATAGTTATTTTTTCATTTGTCCCTATTTTGCAGAATGTGTTGTTTCTATCTTCTCGAATTGGATTTATTGAAGCTTTAAAAACAGCTATTTTTACATTTGAGATTGGTAAAGCGTGGATTCTAATCTTTTTTATTTCCATTGTTTTTCTAAAATTCATCCACACGTTTGATCAACAAAGAAATAAATTATACGGTATTTTTGGACTATCAATTTCCATTAGTTTAATTTTAATATTAGGCTGGTTTAGTCATGCTAGCTCTATTGATCGAGTTTGGGGTTTTATAGGAGACACTTTACATTTACTTGCCGTTAGTGTTTGGGTTGGAACTTTAATTGTTGTCAGTTGGTTTTCAAAAAATCATGAGAACTGGTTTAGATTTTTAAAGTGGTACACGCCTATTGCGATTGTTTGTTTATTAGTAACCATTTTTACAGGCGTACTCCTCATGAATTTCATGGTGGACTTTGAAGAATACACAAATTCGTGGTTGATTCCATATGGTCAAGCTCTATTGTGGAAGCATTTACTCATCATTCCGTTACTTGTTTATGCGTTCATAAATGGTATTTTTATTCATTGGAGATTAAAGAAAATCTCTGACTTCAATCCAATACCTTGGGCTAGAATCGAGAGTATTATTATCTTACTCATATTTTCCGCTACTGCTGTATTAGGTGAACAATCACCACCTAAAGTAACGCCGCTTAAAAGCGAAAATCTTTCATCCTTATTTCAAGCTTTCTATCAAGGACAGGTGGCACCTGATATGATTGTGAACCTGAGCTTGAATTGGACGAGCGTTTCTTTACTTATTTTGTCGATTTTATTTTTAGCACTTATTATTTTTTCATATATTAGAAAAGTACCTGATTTGTTTTCATTTTTAATGAGCCTTTGTTTAGTATTTTGTATTTATTTATCACTCATGTTTAGTATTCAATAGTTTTTTAACTGCTCCTAAATTAGGGTGCAGTTTTTTCTTTTGTATAAAATGCTTATTTAGTAAAAACTTCACTTCATATGGGATTTTTAGTAAGATTAACATTACGATTAAAGTTCGATTCAACGCTTAATACGATTGGAGGATTCGCAAATGACTGAGACGAAACAAAATGCACTAGATTCAATGGCCCTTCATCCAGATTTTCAAAAAGAAGTAGAAAGGCTTGCATACACAAAAGGCTACATGGAATATATCTTGAGAAAATCTCAAGAAGATCTCTTATCTGCAAATTCAAAAATTAAAGAATCGATGGCCAACGTTGAATATCTTGACTCCAGTGATAGCTTCATCAACATTTTGACGAACTCCCGCTTTTTTGAACTAGCCCGAACACAAAAAGAAAGTTTAGAAGCTGTTAAACAAAAGCCTTACTTCGCACGCATTCATTTTCAGCGTCCCGATGAACCAGAAGAACTACTATATATTGGGAAAACTTCAATCATTCATAGTGAAACCTTTGAACCAATTATTGTAGATTGGCGTTCGCCTGTAGCCAATGTTTATTATGATGGTCGTCTTGGGGATGTTACCTACCGAGTGCGCGATGAAGAATATTCAGGTCACCTATATTCTAAACGACAATACAAAATTGAAAACGGAGAACTATTAAGTTATCAAGATATTGATTTAACAACGAATGATGAATTGCTTCAAGAGGCACTCTCCGGAAAAGCAGATGTTCGTTTAACTGAAATTGTTGCGACAATTCAAGCTGAACAAAATGAAATTATCCGCGCACATTTACGTCAACCGATTCTTGTTCAAGGGGCTGCCGGAAGTGGAAAAACAACTATTGCCCTTCACCGTATTTCCTACTTTTTATATACGATGGGTGAAAATTTCAACCCTGAACAATTGATGATTTTAGCTCCAAATAAATTGTTTATCGAGTATATCGGTGAAGTATTACCAGAGCTTGGTGTAGATCGAATATGCCAAACAACCTATGCAGAGTATGTACAAAATGCAACTGGTATTAAGCTGAAATTACAGGATCCAAATGAACTGTTAGAAAAAATAATTGAAGACCCTGCCCCCCTTCCCTCTTTCAACATTCCAAAAATAAAGGGCTCGCTTCAATATAAAGATATACTTGATCGATTAATTAAACGACACGAACGAAATTTAGCCTCTCTCTTTGATGAGGACATATTCATTGAAAAATATAGAATTATGCGTGGAAGTCACTTGAAAAAGTTATTTTTAGAAGAGTTTGCTTACATGCCGATTGAAAAAAGGCTTGAACGCATTAAAAAAGTTGTTCAAACAGAGGTTAAAAGAAAATCAAAAGCAGTACTAACTTCATTACATGCACGCTATGATGAAATGATTGGAAAAGCCTTAAATGGATTCCGAGATCCTGAAAAGCGAAAACGTAATGTGACAAGATTTATTGACGAACGGGATGCACGTATTCCTAAAATAAAAGAAGAAATCAAATCCACCGTCTCCAATTATATGCGCCGATTCGAAAAGGCGAAGATAAAAACGATGTACCGAAACTTCTTAACAGATCGAGTATTAATTCGTGAGTTAGCAGGTGAATGGTCATTTGAGGAGCAAGAGCAATTTATACGTGCCCATATAAAAGAAAAGTGGGCATTGGAAGATTTGGCTGCAATCTATTATTTGCATGCGAAAATAAAGGGCATTAAAGATGAGTGGAAGATGCGAGTCGTCTTTATTGATGAAGTACAAGATTATAGTTTATTCCAACTTGCTGCATTAAAAGCAGGACTTGAAACAGACATGTTTACTATGGTTGGAGATTTAGCACAAGGGATTCATAGCTACCGTTCATTGACTGAATGGGATTCCGTTTTAGAACTATTCCCACGTGCTAACTACTTCACTTTACAAAAAAGTTATCGAACAACAATTGAGATTATGGAAGTGGCAAATAAAGTTTTATCGAAAATGGATGAAAATCTACCTTTAGTAGAACCCGTTGTACGTCATGGTAATGAGCCAACATTTATTCAAAGTAATGAATTCGACCCTCAGCAATTTCGAGAAATCTATGAAGCAATCAGGAAAAATGGTCATCGTTCGATTGCTTTAATATGTAAAACTTCAGATGAAGCAGCCTACTTTGCAGAAACTTTGCTTAGTGATGGTCTTGATGTAGAGTTACTAACTGAATCCTCTGAGCTTGGCCAATCAAAATTACTCGTTCTACCAAGTCACTTAGCCAAAGGTTTGGAGTTTGATGCAGTCATTGTAGCAGCCTTTTCATTCCCTTATCTTGATACGTCGATTGACCGAAAGCTGTTGTATGTGGCGTTAACGAGAGCTATGCACGAGTTATATTTAGTTGGTCCAAGTGAAGGGACATTTTTGCTATAAGAAAATCTGGTTCGATATTTAAAATCTCAGTCATTCCGCACACATAATAAGAGGACAAAATAAAAAAGCTGTTCTAATAACCCAACTAGAACAGCTTTACTCTCTTGGAGGCAAACGGAATGATTTATGCTTTTTACTAAGTTTTTTACTAAAGAATGTTCGAATGGAACGTAATATAGAACCCTTTACCTTTTTCTTCATGTCTACTTTTGCTTGTGGTAATGCTGGCATTCTCATAATACAATTCCTCCCTTCACATATATTATATTGCTACAAAATGGAAAGTATTCGACTTTTGAGGAACTTTTTCAATTTTATGCGTGACCATAACAAAATGGTGTAAAATTTAACAACAAAAATAAGGCATAGTTCATCGCATTGTGAACTATGCCTTAATTCTTTTATCCGAAACGTCCTGTTATATAATCTTCTGTTCTTTGATCTTTTGGTACAGAGAAGATTTGGTCTGTTTTATCATATTCAACAATTTCTCCATTTAAGAAGAATGCAGTTCGATCTGAAACACGTGCTGCTTGTTGCATATTGTGAGTAACAATTACAATTGTATAGTCCTGTTTCATATCTGCAATTAATTCTTCTACTTTTAAAGTTGAAATTGGATCTAATGCAGATGTTGGTTCATCCATTAAAATAATTTCTGGTTTCATTGCTATGGCACGGGCGATACAAACACGCTGCTGTTGACCACCTGATAATCCAAGGGCTGATGACTTTAATCGATCTTTTACTTCATCCCAAATTGCAGCACCACGCAAACTCTCTTCAACGATTTTGTCTAATTCTTTTTTATTTTTTATACCTTGACCTCTAGGGCCATAAGCTACATTATCGTATATGCTCATTGGAAATAGGTTTGCCTTTTGAAATACCATTCCAACTTTTGTTCTTAACTTAATGACATCATTTGATTGGTAAATATTTTCGTTATCAATCACAATATCCCCAGTAATATTAACGCCGTCAATTAAATCATTCATACGGTTAAGGGTTCTTAAGAAAGTAGATTTTCCACACCCTGATGGTCCGATTAAAGCTGTTACTTCTTTTTCTTTTATGTCTAAAGATAGAGAATATAACGCCTGTTTATCACCATAAAATAAATTTAAATCTCTAACACTGATTTTCGTTTTCTCGTTCGATTGTTCCACCATCTGTGTAAGTTCTTCTTTCACTTCAATGTTGTGTTTACTCAATACTGTCGTCATAACCATTCACCTCTCTAATAATTAGCCTTATTGAAAATTTTCGAAATAAGCGTTGCTAATAAGTTTAAAACTAAAATAATCACGATTAACACAATTCCAACAGCAGCAGCAAGTTCAATATCTCCAGCCTCTTGTGTTACTAAGAAGGAATGAACCGTTAAAGTTCTGGCAGATGAGAAAATACTTTCCGGTAATGCAGCTACTGTTCCTGCTGTTAAAAAGATCGCCGCCGACTCTCCAACAATTCGTCCAATGGAAAGAATAATCCCAGCTAAAATCCCTGGCATAGCGCTTGGAAGTATTACCTTATATAATGTTTGAAGTTTTGTATTTCCTAATGCTAAAGATCCTTCACGATAACTTTGCGGTACCGTTTTTAACGATTCTTCTGTTGTTCGAATGATTACAGGTAAGATAATGATTGTTAGAGTTAATGAAGCTGAAATAATCGACATTCCTAGCTTAAGTGTTGCTACAAAGAAAACCGCACCGAACAAACCATAAATAATTGAAGGAATCCCAGTTAAACTTTCTGTTGCAAAACGAATTAACTTTACTAAACGACCTTGTTTTGCATACTCTTGCAAATAAACTGCCGCTAAAATACCGATTGGTGTCGCAATGGCTAATGAAATTACAATTGTATAAATTGTCGTAATGATCATTGGCCAAATTCCACCGCCACCTGTTGGCGAATATTCACCAAAGATAAAATCGATACTGATTAGTCCAATTCCTTTGTAAAATATATATCCAACAATCGTTACTAGGATGGCAATAGTTAAGAGAGCAGATAACCATAATAGTCCACGTAACACATTATCTTTAAAGCTTCTCAACTTAATGACCACCTTTCGCACTAATTTTCGCTAAAACAAAATTCAGTATTAAAATGAATGAGAATAACACAATACCTGTTGCAAATAACATTTCTTGATGAACACCAGCAGCGTATCCCATCTCTAACGCAATATTCGTAGTTAGAGGACGAATACTGTCAGTTAAACTTGTTGGGATGATTAAGCTGTTACCAGCCACTAAAATTACGGCCATTGTTTCACCTATCGCTCTACCCATTCCTAAAACAACTGCAGTCAAAATTCCTGACTTCGCAGCTGGTACAACTACCTTGAAGATTGTTCCAATCTGGGATACCCCTAAAGCTAATGAACCTTCACGATAAGTTTTTGGAACTGCTCTTAATGCAGTTTCAGAAACCGTAACAACTGTCGGAAGCATCATAATTGCTAATACTAAAATAACCGTAAGCAAACTTTGCCCTTTTGCTAATCCTAGAGTATCTTGTAGAAATGGAACAATTACTGCTAAGCCAAATACCCCATATAAAACAGATGGTATACCTGCAAGTAATTGAACAGCTGGCGAAATAATTTTCGCTAACCTTTTTGGAGCAATTTCAGCTAAGAAAATAGCTGTAAATAATCCAATCGGTACCCCGATAATTAATGCACCGATTGTGGCATAAATTGAGGCAACAATCATTGGGAATATTCCAAACTGATCTTCACTTGGTACCCAGTCGTTCCCAAATAGAAAATCTATAAAACTATATCCTTCTACTACAAATGGATTTATCCCCTTGATGAATACAAATCCAATTATTAATAACAAACTTAGTACTGATAGAAGGGCACAAAGTAAGAAAACTCTTCCTGATAACTTTTCTAGCATATATTTTCTTTTATTTGATTTTTGAACTGGTGTGCTAGACATTCTTCATTCCTCCAAAAATTCTAACGTCGTAGTGAAGAGTGTGTTATTTAATCGGTATAACACCTGATTCAGAAACAACTTGTTGACCTTCTTCACTTAAAATATAGTCAATAAATTGTTGTCCTTTTTCACTAAGATTCTCTTCTTTAAAAACAAACAAGAATGGTCTTGATAATTGATATGTTTCATTTAGTACATTTTCTGCTGTGGCTTCTACACCATTAATTTTTATAGGAGAGATTGTTTCGTCAATATATTCAAAGGAAATGAAACCTACAGCATGCTTGTTTGTTGCAACAGTTGTTTTGATGTTTCCATTTCCGCTCGCAACAATTGAATTTCTGATAAGCTCCCCAGAAGAAAACCCGACAATCTCCTGAAAGGCATCACGTGAACCAGAGCCATCTTCTCGTGAGACAACAACAATTTCCATATCATCTCCACCAAGCTCTTTCCAGTTTGTAATCTCACCAGTGAAAATTTGCTTCACTTGGTCAAGTGTGAGATCATCTACCTTATTTGTTGGATGTGCCACCACAACGATTCCATCATAAGCAACAATTTGTTCGACTAAACCGTTTGCTACTTCCTCTTGCTTTAAATCACGAGATGACATACCGATTTCTGAAACACCATTTGTGGCATTAGTAATACCGGCAGAAGAGCCGATTTGATTGACCTCTATATTAATTGCTGAATCTTTTTCTTCGTATTTCTCTGCTAACTTCTCAGATAATGGACCTACTGATGTAGACCCCGAAATAGCAAGTGTATATTTATCTCCATTAGATGTTTCACCGTCATTTGTTGAAGGACCACACGCGGATAATAGAATAGATAATGACAGTGTCAAAAATCCAATTGTTTTTACTTTGTTAAATTTAAACATGAGATTAAAACCTCCATGACTTCTATTAGCAACTTTAGAATAATGTCTGTATGTAAATTTACTACTACATTTTTGTAAAGGTTTTGTAAATTTATTAAAGGGAAGTAAATCTGATGTGAAGATTGTTTAAATTTGGATAAGATTATGTAAATATTTCCTGTTAAGGGGTGTATTTTTGTGACTTACAACTAAATTAAAAAAGGGTGCCTCAGAAGAAAAAACAAAACTTCTGAAACACCCTATTCAAATTCTTATGTTTATTTTTATCAGTCGGCTTTTTTTAATGTAAATTTTGCAAATTCCTTATATTTCGGTGTTTGATCTAAATGCGTTTCATATAAAATAATCTCACTTACTGGGAATGTAAATTCCTCTCCCCTGCTGTTTTTTAGTGAAGTTAGCTTATCTCTATTAAACGGTTCATCTGATTTCCATTTCCTCGCTAATGTGATATGCGGTTTAAATGGCTTTTTATCTAACTCAAATCCAACTTTCGAAGCTGTGTCATAAACGAGTTTTTGGACGGAATTTAAATCTTTAGAATATTTCACATCTGCCCAGAAAATTCTTGGCGATTTCTCAGGACCGAATATGCCTAATTCATTTAATGTAAGTTCAAATGTATATTGGTTTGATAAGATTTCCCTTACATCATTGATAGCCTTTTCTAACATTTCTTTTGGTGCAAAACCTAAAAATGCCAACGTAATATGATAATCTTCTGGATGAACCCATCTATTAAAAGGAAATTTTGGTTCATGCATTTGAACCCAACGATCTAAATATGACTTCACTTCATAAGGTAACTTAACAGCAAAGAAATAGTGATGTTTGTCTGCCATAACTTCATTCCTTTTCTATATATTGCAACTTTTAAATAGTAGCATTCGCATGTATTGATTAATTTAACCACTGACAATTTTTAAACCGATTGCAGATATGAGAATTAGCGCAATAAATAAGATTCTTTTCCAATTATTTGATTCTCCATAAAAGAGCATCCCCACAATCGTGCCTCCTACCACGCCAATTCCAGTCCAAATAGCATAAGCTGTCCCCATCGGAATTGTATTCATAGAATACTCCAATAAAAATAAACTACCACCAAATCCTAAAATTAGGAATACAAGAGGTTTCCAATTCCGACTAACACTTAACTGATTCATCATTGCAACACCGAATGTTTCAAGTAACCCAGCAATAATTAAAGCAAACCAAGCCATTATTCACGAACCTCCTTTTCACTTGCTTCTTCCTGATCAGTAACTAATTTCAACCCGATCACTCCAACTAGTAAAAGTGCGATAAAGAATATTTTCATGAACTGGATTGATTCTCCGAAGAAAAGTATTTCAGAGACGACAGCACCTACTGTTCCTAATCCAACGAATACCGCGTAAGCAGTTCCGGTAGGTAAAGCTTGTGTCGCTGTTATAAGAAAATAGTTACATGCAATAATCGCAATAATAGTTCCAGACCACGTCCATAAACTGCTCGAATGGGCAAGCCCTATTACCCAAAGCACTTCAAAAAGAACTGCAATAAGCAGCTTTATCCAATGTTTGTTCATTTTGTACCTCCTAATTTACCGAACAAAAAAAGCCAAAGAGATTACTATTTATAGTATCTCCCAGGCTTTTATCCTTCCGTGTTACACGAATCCGTGCGTTTTCTCTCGGACCAGACCTCGTGTTGAGCGGAACCCTAGAAAACCTTTTATACAATTGATTCGTATTATCGCACAACCTTCTAATCTATTCAAGTCTTACTAATCCTTTTCAATCTTCTAACCTATCCGTTATGATAGTTTTAATAGAACTTGGGTAGGTGGTGATGGTATGGCGAAGGAAAAGGATGAATATGGACAAGAGCATGAGCAAGACCCGATTAGCGAAGAGGAGTTAATTGAACTTGTTCTTGAAGCTCAGAAGGAAGCTCTAGAAAAAGCTCGGCAAGAACGACTGGCCCGACTTGCAGGAAAACCACTTAAACCAAAACGACAACCTCCTTTTGCGAGATTCATTGCATGGCTCATTGCCATCACACTTGCTTTTAGTACATTCGCAGTGATTTTTGAGATATTTTCGATTCCAGCGGTTGAATTCATCAAAAAATCCGCCGCTCTATCGTTCCAAAGTGATATACAAACTTATAAAAAATCCGTCGTACAAATCTCAACTCATGATAGTAAAGGAACAGGATTCTCAATATCTGAAAATGGGCTAATTATTACAAACGCACATGTCATTGAAGATGCTCTTTCTTTAACTGTGTATTTCCCTGAAGACGGTATATATGAAGCAGAAGTAATTGAGAGCTATCCTGAAATTGATATTGCATTTTTACAAGTAGAGGGTAGCGATCTCCCTAATTTACAATTAGCGGAAACTTATGAATTCACCTCAAACGAGTTCGTTTACTTCATCGGGAACCCTTTATTCTTTTCTGGAATTGCAAATGAAGGCTGGGTTCTTGGCCCAAAATCCCTTTCTGATTGGGAAGATGAAGTATATATGATGGATGCCCCCGTCTATAAAGGAAATAGCGGAAGTCCTGTCATCAACATGGATGGCGAAGTAATTGGCGTAGTTTTCGCAACAATGGATGATAAAGAACATGGGAATGTAGGGTTGTTTGTTCCGATCGATTTGGTGAATGAAAGATTAGAGGGGATTGAGTAGTTGAGGGGATAAGGGGAAGGTTTTGGGGAGACGATTTCAGGACAGGATTTTGGATTCGCTTCTGGAAGTAACACGTAATTTCGGTTTTCGTGACAGGGGTTCGGAATTCGTAATTAGGGTTTTCGTGAACGCCTTGGCTTCTTGAAAGTGGAAAGTAAACTCTCGTTTCGTGACAGAATCTTGGAATTCCTCCCGAAAATGGCACGCAAACCTTGGTTTCGTGACAGAATTTGAGGTTCCCCTTCAAAGTGGCACGTAGTTTTGCCTTTTATTTTGACAACATTAATTGCATTTTCCGATTTCTGTCTAAATAACCTCTTTATTTGGACAACTTTAATCGGATTCTTCAATTTTTGTCTAAATAACCCCTTTATTTCGACAACTTCAATCGAATTCTGCGATTTCTGTCTAAATAACCCCTTTATTTCGACAACTTTAATCAGATCCTACAATTTTTGTCTAAATAACCACTTTATTTCGACAACTTTAATCGAATTCTACGATTTCTGTCTAAATAGCCCCTTTATTTCGACAACTTTAATCGAATTCTATGATTTCTGTCTAAATAACCCCTTTATTTCGACAACTTTAATCGAATTCTACGATTTCTGTCTAAATAACCTCTTTATTTGGACAACTTTAATCGGATTCTACGATTTCTGTCTAAATAACCCCTTTATTTTGACAGCTTCAATCGGATTCTTCAATTTCTGTCTAAATAACCCCTTTATTTCGACAACTTTAATCAGATTCTTCAATTTCTGTCTAAATAACCCCTTTATCTCAACAACCCTAGTCAGATTCTACCTTTTCTGTCTAAATAAGACCCCTTATCTCGCTAACCTAAATCTAGTAGCCCAAGAGTGTTCAGTAAAACTCACACCTACCCTTCATCACCACAAAAAAATATCGGGAAAAGTGCCCATACTCACACCTCTCCCGATACATTTCCATCACTTACCTAACCCAAACTCCTCAGCAAGCAGTCGGTACACTTTCAATCTCATTTCTTGTGAATGAGGGATTGTGCAGATCATCACTTCATCGAAACCATAGATTTCTTGTTCTTGTCTTAAAAAATCCCCAACTTCTTTTGCTGTACCAACGATATTCAGTTTACGGTTTTCTTCAAGCCACATTTTATCCATTTCTGTTAATGGGTAATCTTTTGCTTCTTCAGGTGTTAAGCGTGGTGGATTTACTTGTCCGCGCATGAATAGCATTCTCGCAATATTTGCCGGTTTTGCCTCATACTCTGCTTCTTCTCTTGTTTCACCAACTGTCACAAAATAAGAGACCATAATTTCTGGTTTTTCCATAAATACAGAAGGGACAAAACTTTGACGATATGCATCAAAGACGCCTTTATTCATGAAACCATTGAAGAATTGCGCATAGGAGTAACCCACTCCCCTTCTACCTGTTTCAACTGCACTATTCCCACTTGACCCTAAAATCCAAGCTTCCGGCAGGGGAACATGATTAGGAGAAGCAGTAACCCTTTTGTAATATGGATTTTCTGGCACTTCTTCATTGATAAATGCTAATGCCGCATCGATTTTCTCATATATATTATCTACTTCCGGTCTGCGTCCATCAGCCAAAGCATACATCGCATATTGGTCGCCTCCTGGTGCTCTACCTATTCCAAAATCAATGCGCCCCGGAGCAAGGGCACTTAGCGTTTTAAAGTTTTCTGCTACTTTATATGGTGAATAGTGCATGATCATTGTGCCGCCAGTACCCACACGAATTCGTTCTGTTTTTGCAGCGATATAAGCTGCTGTAATTTCAGGTGCTGAGCTTGCATAACCTTGTGTACTATGATGTTCAGCCATCCAAATTCGTTCATATCCTAATTGCTCTGTAATCATCGCTAATTCAACTGCGTTTTTTAATGCATCTTGGGCAGTGTTTCCTTTTGTAATTGGCGCTTGATCTAATACGCTTAATCTCAAGACTGGAATCCCCCTTTTATAAGAATCATCTTGAATTAATTACGAACTTTTCGAATGATTCTTCTTCCTATATAGTAATTGTAGCGAATGTTTCAATATAATTTCCACTTTGTTGACTTACATACACTTTTTCCCCACTTCAATACCAACATGTATATAAAGATTATGCGCCATTCTACTTGATTTTACTTTTAAGCAATCACTAATTTACCGTTCTCCCTCAAATAAAAGTAGCTCATGCATATTATGTTCAAATTCAATTAATTAAATTTTTACAATAACAAACAGACTGGAAAAGATCATATTCTCTTTTCCAGTCTGTTGTAAATTATTCAGCATATTATATTCCTTCACCATCTACGTAATGGTGGCCTAAGTATGTTTTTAAAAAACGACGAGTACGTTCATTTTTAGGGTTTTCGAAGATTTCTTCTGGTGTTCCTTGCTCAATAATGTTTCCATCTGCCATAAAAATAACACGATCCGCCACTTCTTTAGCAAAATTCATCTCATGGGTAACAACAATCATTGTATGTCCTTGTTTAATAACTGCTTTCATAACATTCAGAACTTCCTCTACAAGTTCTGGGTCGAGAGATGATGTTGGCTCGTCAAATAGTATGACATAAGGGTCAAGCGCAAGTGCCCTTGCAATACCAACTCGCTGCTGTTGCCCCCCAGATAGAGCAACTGGATAATTATTTTCCTTTCCTTGTAATCCAACCTCTGCTAGTAACTTTTGAGCTATTTCTTCCGCTTCTTTACGAGGAATTTTTTTAGTTAAACGAAGGGGATCAGATATGTTCTTCAGGGCTGTTTTATTTTTAAATAGATTATAAGATTGGAACACCATTCCTGTCTTTTTACGTAATTCTGATACTTGATCTTTCGTATAGTTGTCTAAATCAACTTTAACTCCATCTATTTCAATTGTCCCTTTGTTTGCTTCTTCCAAAAAGTTAAGGCAGCGAAGTAAAGTGGATTTCCCGGAACCAGAAGGACCAATTATTGCGAGTACTTCTCCATCAGCAATTTCTAGATCAATGCCCTTTAAAATTTCTACATTTCCATATCTCTTATGTAAATTTTGCACTTTTATCATTTCGCTGCCTCCTTTTTATACGGCTTTTCAACATATGCTTCTAATTTAGATTGTAAGAATTGAAGTACAGCAGAAATGACCCAATAAATAACCCCTACCATTAAATAAGCTTCTAAAAATTTAAAAGTTACAGCTGCTTCAAGTTTTGCACGAGCCATCATATCTACTACCCCAATTGTAAATGCCAGGGAAGTATCTTTAATCATCATTATGTAATAGTTACCTGTTGGTGGAATTGCAATGCGTGTCACTTGAGGTAGTATCACTGTTCGAAGAGCTTGCCACTTTGTCATATTTACTGAAATACATGCCTCGTACTGTCCTTTATCAACCGCTAAAAATGCAGAACGAAATACTTCTGATAAATATGCTGCATTACGTAAGCTTAATGCGATAATTACAGCTGTGACTGCGTCAATTGAACTTAAACTTGGAAAAAGTTGTGGCAATCCAAAGTAGAAGATAAAAATTTGGATCAATGTTGGAATCCCTCTAAAGTAAGAGATAATCACCATTAATATTTGATAAAGTACTGGATATTTATTGTTAATAATGACAGCAAAAATCATCCCAAAGACAATAGCAAGTAAAAACGAAAGTGTACCCATATATAGAACTATAGGTAAAAACTCTATAATTCTTGGAAAGAGACTTAACATATATTGAAAATCAAAATTCATAAGATCCCTCTATTCATTTTAGTAGATGAAGAAAGGCTACTCACAAAGAGTAGCCGGTATTTTTATTTTTCATGTGGAATCGTTACGTCAATTGCACTCCACTTATCTGATAACTTTTTAAGTGTTCCATCTTCTTGAAGTTTTTGGATTTCAGCACTGAATGCCTCTAAAAATTCTTTGTTTTCTTCAGAACGAACGAATGGGAAGCCATAATCAAAGTTAATTAAATATTCCTCACCATAAAGTTTTAATGGAAGTCCTTCATCTTTAATACGGGAAGCTGCTGTAATTTTCACATCAATAAATGCATCCAAACGACCTAATGCAACTTCATTATATGTTCCACTAACATCTTGATAAGGTGTTATGATAATTTCGTTTCCATTCGCTTGGTTCCACTCTTCTAAAAATTGGTGTAAGTTATTTCCTAATAAAACACCTACTTTTTTACCTTTTAAATCTTCAATACTTTTAATATCATTATTATCTTCATGAACTACTAGAGTAGCACCAGAATATGCATATGGAGTAGAGAAATCGTATTTTTCACGACGTTGCTCTGTCATTGCAATTAAGTTTGCCACAGTATCAATTTGTCCAGCATCTAACATTCCGAAAATACCTGAGAACTCTGCAAACGTCCATTCAATTTCATAGCCTAAAGCTTCTCCTACAAGCTCTAAGACTTCTACATCATAGCCTTGTGCTTTCCCATTTGCATCAACTGAGATGAATGGTGGGTATATACCAGAAGAACCTACTCGTAAGATTTTCTTTTCAGTACTTGTCTCAGCCCCGTTTGCTGAACCGTTTGCTGAACCGTTTCCTGTATCACTACTACCACATGCAGCCAATACAAAGATTAAACCTATTAATATAAATAACCCGGAAAATTTTTTTAGTTTCATAACTCTACTCCTTCTTCAAGTAACTGTTTCTCAATTACTTCTCTTAATTCATCTTCAAATATTTCACGTGGATATTGGAACTCTAAATCATTAATAAACACTGTTGGTACCATCTTCACATTTCTTTCAATTGCTTCTGCAGTTATTTTAAGGCTTAGTTCAATATTTTGTTCTTCTTCTTTCAAACCAAATTTTTCTTCGATATATTGTTTAATTCCATGACTTGAATACTGATCCCATGTACTTTGTTCTTTAAATAATTGACTAATCACATCTAAAGTTTTTTGTGGGTTATTGTAATCTAAGTTCAAATTAATCAATGTACCTGGGAGTAACATTTCTCGTGGCTTATCATAATGTTTTACAATAAGCGCAACTTTATCCTCTTTAATATATTTATCTAATACTTTATCTACTAATTCATAGAACGAAGCACAATAAGGACAAGCTAAATTTAGAAATACCTCAATCTTTACTGGTGCTTCTTTACTTCCTAATACTAAAAAATCATTTTTCAATACAGTCAAAATTTTCACCCTTTTTAAAAAATAATATTTATTAAACAATTACAAATATAACTAAAACTATAGGAATTGTAAATATTTTTTTCCAGTAAATATTATTTTATTCTAGCAACTGGAATACACATTGCTCTTCGGTTCACATCGGTAACTTAAACTTCGGATTGAATGGATAAAAATGTAAGTTATAATGAGCAAAAAAACAGCTACCAGAGAATCATATCTCTTGGTAGCTATGTTCTTATAAGATTTTATGAAAATCGAATTGAGTTCTATCAAAGACTTTAATGGTTGTTATATTTATATACCCCAATCCATCTGCAATATATCCTTTAATACATTCAACTTTTCTTGTCCGATCGTTTGGGCAACTTTTTCTTCAAATTTTAGTCTTAGCTCTTCGTTTTTAATGCAGCAGTGCTCCCCTAATGTCGTTAGGCTTACACATTTATCTCTTTTGCTATGTTCAGAATTGGTTACTTCGACTAACCCTTTCTCTTTTAAACTTTTAATATTTTTATGTGTTGCTTGCCTAGTGATCGTCACGTTTCTCGTTACTTCTGAAATAGTGGTTTTATGACCATAAATCTTATACATTATGTACCATTCTGTATAGGAGATTTTAATATCGCTTTGCTCTTCCCACATTTTTTCAATTGTGTCTCGTAGTTGACGATGTTTCTCACTCATTAAGCTTACTAAACCGGAACTGTTTAAATGATTAATCAACACAGCACCTCTTCTATCTATTATTTATAAATTTAATATAGAAGAGCTCCAAACAATTTGTCAACTAAATTGACAATTTTACCTTTTCATGTTACACTTATATTGTAAACTTAGTTGACAAAAATACTTGGGTAGGTGGCGTCTCTATGTATAGTGTTGGTGATTTAATCATGTATTCTTCACATGGTATTTGTGAAATTGACGATATTACAGAAAAAAGCTTTTCAAACCAAACAAAAACTTATTATGTTTTACATCCATTGAACAACCAAAATCTTGTTATAAACATTCCTATTCATAGCGACAAAATCAACTTACGAGATGTTGTCGATCAGGACACTGCACTTCGAATCATTGACTCATTTAAAAAACCTGGAGTGCAATGGATTGAAAAGAGTAATCATCGCATTCATCTTTACTCAGAAACCATTAAAAACGGAGATCGATTTGAGATTGCACGAATTATAAATACGATGATGGTAAAGAAACAAGATGATGAGTTACTCGGTAAAAAACTTGGTTCGCAAGATATGAAATTATTAACGACGATTCAAAATATATTATTTGTTGAACTAGCACTTTCATTAAAAACTACAAGTGATGACATATACCAACGAGCTATTAAATGTTTAAAAGAACAAGAAGATAACATACTAATTTAGATACAGGTTATTTAGTTTTTATTTGATTCCAATAAGCAAAGTTTTAAGGATTTGATCTACATGTCACAGTATAAAAACAAAAAAAAGAAGTAATCTTTAACCTAAACAAAAGGAAAGATTACTTCTTATTTTTTTATATATTAATAAAATAATTAATTAACAGCCCGATTGATAATAAGAAACTAAACAATGTATTTGTTAATGCAGTTGATTTCATTGCTATTTTCATAAACTGTGGCTCTTTTGCACCTTTTCGGAATGCTTTAATAGCTGAAATTGGTTTAGGTAAGCTTAATAAAACAACCAGTGCCCATATACTTAAGTCTCCTAACATAATTAGGATAATTATCCATAAATACGATATGAAGAACGAATTTGCTAACGCCATAATGGCAGTATCTCTACCTAAAAGAATTGCTAACGTCTTTCTTCCACCTTTTGTATCTTCTTCAATGTCTCTAATATTATTAGACATATTAATAGCTCCAACTAAAATCATCGCTGGTATCGAAATCATGAAGCTCACTAAAGTGACTGTACCCGTTTGGATAAAATAAGAAATTAAGACGAAACCAGATCCCATTAATGCTCCGGCAAATAGTTCACCAAATGGTGTATATGCTATTGGAATCGGCCCACCTGTATATAAGTAGCCGATTGCCATACCAAATAATCCAACAGCAACTAGCCACCAACTACTGTTTGCACAAATATAAACACCGATAATTGCTGCGAAAACGTATAATAATATAGCAACCATCAGCACATTTTTTGGTTTTAAACCATGTCGAACAATTCCTCCGCCAATACCGACAGATTCCGCAGTATCTAGACCTCGTTTGAAATCATAATATTCATTAAATAAATTTGTCGCAATTTGTAACGCAAGACACGCGATCATCATCGCAGCAAACATTAGCCAGTCGATTTCTGTATCATATAAAGCAATAACAGTTCCCAAAATTACCGGCGCAAAGGTTGCAGTCAATGTATGCGGACGTGTCATTTTCCACATTAATTTTGCTGAACTCTTTTCTTTTTGAATTTCCATTGATTTATTCAACTTCCCTATATATTTTATTTATATTTTCATCATACAAAATGCATTCAATCTTAATATTGAACCCAACATGACTCTCTTTTTCCATCAATACATTATAACAAATTTTAATAGAAGTGCTAGTGAAGGTGTTTTCTGAAAAGTTCTAGCTTATTGTGACCACCACAGGAGCAATATACTTAGAAAAAAGAAGCTCCTTAAAAGTATACCTTTAAGAAGCCCCCTTCACTTAATCTCTATTACTACTATAAACAAAATAATCGACTTGCGTTGACTTTAAAAATCCTGCTTTTTCGTATACGGATAGTGCACGTTCATTTTCCACTTCGACATCTAACATTATAAAATGTTCACCTTGTCTATATGCAAAATCCTTTGCCCAATTTAATAACGCTGTGCCAATCCCTTGACCTTGCATTTCTGGATGTACTGCAAATGCAGTGATCCATTGCACGTCACCATCTTTAGTAGTCGTTAGTGTTCCAACTACCTCTCCGTCCATTTCAGCAACCCATAAAATACTACCTTCTGTTGTCGTATTATGTTCGATTAAATCTAACGATTCTTCACGTAAGTCACCGAATGCCTCACTAAAGATATGGACTAATGCATTATTATCTAACTCTGAATATTGTCTTATATTTAGATGATCTGGGATAGTCGCATTTTCAGCTTTCGCTTCAAAAGTCGCTTCAGAAAAACTATAGAGAAAGCCGAAACGTTTTAGAAACTTTCTACCAAAGGAATTGTTTTCATGAACTAGGGCAAGCTCCCCTTCTGCACCACGTTCATGTAACCCTTCATGTAATACTTTAAACAAAGCTGTACCAATACCAATTTTTCGATACATAGGAGCAACAACCATTGACCATTCATATGTTTGAAGGCCCATTGTATCAATAGCACTAGCCACACCAACTAGTTGATTTAGATCGTTATCATAAGCTAATACGAAAAAACCTTTACTATATAATTCTTTGCTTTCACGTAAATTCATCAAAGAATAATAACTTACTCTATCTACTAAACCGGCTTCATCACAAAGTGTTTTGACTTCTTCATACGTTTCAATATCTATAGGAAATGATGCTTTTATTATTGAAAATTTCATCGCTAAACTCCAATTCTCTTTTACATACTAACTAATTTTAGAGTTGTATAGGATGTAGCGCAACCAGGAATTTTTGTGTTGTTTACTATAAAATTCTCTTATTCCCTAAAACTATCTATCTGTTCCAACATTTTGGCATAAATACCGCCCAACTCAATAAGCTCCTGTTGTGAGCCAGATTCAACTAATTGCCCCTCGTTCATAACAAAGACGAGGTCGGCATGTCGAATTGTATTAAGTCGGTGTGCGATGACGAAACTTGTTCTTCCTTTCATCAGCAATTCTAATGCCTGTTGTATTTTCACTTCTGTCACCGTATCTATACTACTAGTGGCTTCATCTAGTAATAGAATAACAGGGTTTGCAACAAGCGCTCTTGCGATAGATAGTAGTTGCTTTTGTCCATGGGAAATTTCACTACCATCACTTGCTAAAATGGTGTCATAACCCTTCGGTAATTTCATAATAAAATCATGGGCATTGGCTTTTTTACAAGCTTCTATTATTTCTTCATCTGTTGCATCTAACTTACCGTAACGAATATTTTCATAGACAGATGCTTCAAATAAAAATGGATCTTGTAAAACAAAGGCCATCTGACTCCGTAGTGTTTCACGATTAATATCACGGACATCTTTCCCGTCAAATAGGATGGAACCTTCTCCGACATCGTAAAAACGAGCAATTAACTGCATAATGGTCGTTTTCCCAGCACCAGTTGCACCTACTAAAGCAACTGTTTGCCCTGGTTTTACATGGAAGTTAACACCTTTTAACGTTTCTTTGTCTTCGCTTAATTCATATTTAAAATGAACATCCTTAAACTCTACTTCGCCTTTCAGTTGAGTATCCTTAGGCAGTTTCCCATCATCAATATCTGTTGTTTCATCCATAATCGAAAATACACGTTCTGCTCCGGCAATGGCAGATAGTACGGTATTTATCTGGTTTGCTAGATCGTTTAAAGGTCGGGTAAATTGTCTTGCGTACTCAGTAAAAATAACAATGATACCTATTGAGACATGACCATAAAACGCTAAAATTCCACCAATACCCGCAACAATTGCAAAGCTAATATTGTTTAAGAAGTTCATAACCTTCGGAATATAGCCTGAGTATGTTAATGCCCAGAAACCTGTTCTTCTTAACCTTGCATTCTTTTCACGGAATTCTTCAATAACACGCTCTTCCTGAGAAAAGGCTTTAACAATCGCTTGACCAGATATCGTTTCCTCAATCATCCCATTTAGTGCCCCGACTGCTGCCTGTTGCTCTTTAAACAATTTCCCAGTCCTTTTTGTAATCCAGCGCATTGCTGAAAACATTAATGGAATAATCAGCATAGTAAGCACTGTTAATAATGGGCTTAAATAAATCATGACAATGATCGTACCGACTAAAGTTAACAAACTTGAAAACACTTGAATGAACGAAGTATTTAAAGTTGCACTAACCGTTTCAATATCATTCGTTGCTCGGCTCATTAATTCACCATGTTGACGTTTGTCGAAAAATGAAACAGGTAACTTCATCAAATGATTAAACAACCCAGTTCTCATTTTATAGATCGTTGATTGAGCAATACCAATCATCCAATAGTTTTGTAGAAATAGTGATACCGACAAAATGATATAAATACCGACTAAAGAACCGATAAATGGCAGCATACCGTCGAATTGGCTTTTTAATATAAAATCGTCGATAATCATCCCGATTATCAGTGGTCCAATTAAAGATAGGGCTGAACTGATTACAACCATAAAGAAAACAGTAATAAGCAACAATCGTTGTTCATCGACAATTTTCCATATACGAAGTAACGTATTTTTCCAATCACTTGCACGTGGACCTTTTTTCTTTTCTACTTTCCGTTTTAAATCTTCTTTTTTCAGAATAGGTTCATATCCAAATGGTTTTCGAATGAAATTCATCCAACTTCACCTACCTGTTCTGCCTGTGACTCGACAATTTGTCTATATCGTTCGCTTACTTGAAGCAATTCATCGTGAGAACCGTATGCTTCAACTTTTCCGTCATGTAACAATAAGATTTTATCCATTGTTTTCGCTGTTCGTACCTTCTGAGTAACAACTAACATCGTTGCATTTTCATCTTCTAACGCATCCCATAAAGCCGCTTCTGTTTTTACATCGAGAGCACTAGTACTATCATCTAAAAGTAGAATACGTGATTTTCGAATAAGAGCTCTTGCAATGGAAAGGCGTTGCTTTTGACCACCAGAAAGATTGACACCCTTTTGTCCAACACGTGTTTCATATTTATTTGGAAAACTTTCGACCGTTTCATGAATTTGTGCCTGTTCAGCTGAAAAGCGAACATCTTCAAACAATGCCTCTTGTTTACCCCATTTTAAATTTTCATGTATAGAACCTGTAAATAACAGCGATTTCTGTGGAACAAAGCCAATCATCGCCCTTAAGTCCTCTAATCTCCAGTCTAGTATATTGCGCCCGTTCACCAATATTGTTCCGGAAGTAGGCTCATAAAACCTAGGGATTAGATTAAGTAAAGTAGTTTTACCTGCACCGGTTTCCCCCATTATTGCAAGTTTCTCACCTTGTTTCACTTCAAATGAGACATTCGTTAATACCTGTAACTCTGTATTTGGATATGTAAATGAAACTTGATTAAACTGAAGCGTACCAATACTATCAATCGATACATTTGTATCCGTTTCTTTACCTACTTTTTGATTTTCAAGTCCCTTTTCATCAACAGTTAATACTTCTTTCATACGATCAGCAGAAGCTTTCGCACGAGCTATTGCGATGATAATAAAAGCAAACATCGAAAAGTTCCCTGTGATACGCATAGCATAGTTAATAATGGCTACTAATTCACCAACCTGCGCATTTCCTGCACTTACCTCACTTGATCCAAACCAGATTACTGCAAGTAAACTTAAATTCATGATCAATAAAAGCGCTGGCATAATGAGTTCCATAATTCTTAATGCTTTAGTTGTATCAATTTTTAAAGAATCAGCAACATGTTGAAAACGGCTAGATTCATACTGATTACGCATATATGCTTTAACTAAACGTATCGCTTGTAAACATTCTTGTAAGACGCGATTTACTCGATCAAGTCGCCATTGCACTTGTGCAAAATATGTAATCCCCTTTTTCGCCATATAATATAAAAACCCTATGACAATTGGAGCTCCTATAAACAAAAATAGAGCAACTTTTGGATTAATGATAAAGGCCAAAACTAAACTTAATATGGCTGAAAGTGGTGCTCGAACCATTATTCTAAGACTCATAAACAATACGTTTTGCACTTGAGTCACATCATTGGTTAATCTCGTGATTAAGCCTGAAGTTGGAAATTTCAAATATGTGGCCATTGTAAATGATTGAATTTTACTAAACAGCGCATTTCTTAAATCATAGCCAAAACTATGTGCTACATGTGATGAAAAATAAGAATTGACGATTCCACAAAATAAGGCAAGAACCGCTAAACTAACTAAAATAATTCCCCAAAATCCTATTGAGCTTAAATCCTCTACTACAATACCTTCATCAATAATTTTTGCAATGATTAACGGTTGAACAAGCTCGACTGTTAACTCAATGAGCATTAATATAAAAGCGATTAATGCTGGCAACCAATAAGGTTTAACATAGGAAAATACTGTCTTCATGCTTACCCCCTCAAGCACTTCGTAAGAATCTCCTTTTTGTTCTTACTTAAGATATCTATATCAAATTAGAAAAATAATAATGTTCTACAAGTATAAAACAACATTTCGAAATATTCACACATTCGTTACAATTTGTACTAAATTTCCTATTTATTTTTATTGTGGTAAATATTATAAATATATTTCACTACCACGACTTCTCAATTACACTTTCCCCTCCCGATCTATAAAATCATTATATTTCCATTAAAATATAAAATTTTTATACCAACTTATAGTAAAATAGTCTCCATTTTTACATTTGTCATAAATATTCCATTAATAAAATAATGACTAATTTCCGTATTAATTCTATAATGTTAGTAAAATATTCTTCTAAAGGGAGATAAAAAGTAATGCCAATAGCAAAAACGAATTACCGTATCGAAGAACAGTTAATATTAGACTCCCCTTTTCCATCATTCTTATTGAACCAACAAAACGAAGTTGTCATGTGGAATCAACTATGTGAAGATGTTTTTCGATACCCATTCAATGAATATACAAATAACGATCAAATAAAATCGACATTATTATCAACACTAGATGATCAATCTTGGCAGCTCATTGCAAATAAAAAGGAAACTTATCAATTTGAAAACATAAGCCTCGTAACAAAAGATGAAAGACTACTAGAATCTACTATCATGACTTTACCTAGCTATTATCAGGGTGAACTTTGTACACTAGTTACTTGCTTTTTACATAACAACATGAAATTTGTGAATACGTCCACTCAGGAATTAGTCGACTTAAAAAAGGGACTCAATTCTACTTTTATGTTTGTCACAATTGATAGCGAAGGTTTTATTATTAATTGCAATCAAAAGTTTCTCAAAACAAGTCGCTGGACACCAAAACGAGTAATAGGAAAAACATTCTGGCAACTTTTCCCGGAAACAGATGAAAGTAAAGACGTGACAGAGCAAATTTGGAATACTATTACTTCTGGTAATGTATGGAATGGAGAAGTCGAAAAACTAACAAAAGATGGCCGATCTTATTGGGTCTATATGACAGCAATTCCTACATACTCTCCTCTTGAAAATCGAGTTCAATATACATTACTCGAACACGATATTACACAAGAAAAATTACTTAAAAATAGTCTTGAAAAAATTGCTTATGTTGACCCAGAAACTGGTTTAATGAACATTTATCGTTTGGAACAAATTGTAAACGAAATGATTGAATCTGGCAGAAGATTTTCTTTTGTCTATTTAAGTATCGATAAATTTTATATTTTAAAAGACATTCACAACGTAATAGAAAGTAGTTTCTTATCGGAATTTGTGAAACGAATGAAAATTTATTTCCAAGATAGTTCAATGGCAAGGATTAATTCAAATGAGTTTGTAATTCTAACTCCTTTAAGTGAATGGTTTATTCAAGGATTTTTACACTATTTAAAACAAAATCCAATCTACGTAGGAAATGTAGCAATTCCTGTTTCAATTAGTGGTGGTATTACACACTCACCTAAAGATCAGTCAACCTTTACTGAGTTAATGAATGCTTCATTGAAAACAATTCAAACTGTTCGTGAAGCTGGTGGTAATAACATATCATCTCTATCTGCTGAATCTCATAAAGCACTAAATCGTAAATCTATTATTGAAAAACGCTTATTACTTGCTCTTAATCAAAAAAATTTAGAAGTATTGTATCAACCTCAATATGACCTTTCTAGCGAGAAAATTATTGGTGTTGAAGCTTTAGTACGTTGGGAAGACGAGGAGATCGGCGTTGTTTCTCCAGACGAGTTAATTCCTATTGCAGAAGAAACTGGTCTCATCAATGATATCGGTTCATTTGTAATTGAAGAAGCTTGTAAACAGGCTGTTGAATGGAATAATAAAGGGCTTAAATTGAAAGTAAGCATTAACCTTTCAGTACGTGAATTCCGTGATAAAAATATGGCGAAATTGATTATTAACACTCTTTCGAAAACAGGCTGTCCTGCACATTTAATCCAAATTGAAATCACTGAGAAATTTGCATTAGAAGCGGAAGCGGAAGCAAATATTATTAATCAAATGAGAAAGTTAGAAAACGAAGGTATCATATTTGTACTAGACGACTTTGGTACAGGCTATGCTTCATTCCGCTATATGCAACTGTTACCAATTGAGATTATGAAAATAGATCAAACCTTCATTCACTCATTAATGCTGTCTGAGAAAAATCAAAAAATTACCAATGCAATTGTGCAGTTTGGTAAATCTATGAATATTGAAATTTTAGCTGAAGGTGTTGAAACCGAGGAACAAAAACAACTTCTTAAGAAATTAGGTTGTGATTATATTCAAGGTTATTTAATTAGTAAACCTGTTAGCGGAAAAGAAATCGAAATTTTAATGATTTAATAAAAAATGGCTACTGATCTAATGGAATATTACATTCCGATCAGTAGCTTTTTATTTTTTTCACTTTGTTCTTTGTCGTTTTAACCTGGCGAATGATCCCATTGATGTTCTTCCCTTATTTAATATTCGATAAATTAATTGAATCATTACTTCAGCAAATACAAGACCCATTGCTATAGCACCAGATACCATTAATGCTCTCATTCCATATTCAATCCCGCTATTATAGTCTAATTCTACAATGCTTCGCATAGTATTATAAGCAATACCACCTGGGACAAGCGGTATGATTCCCGCTACATAAAATACAATCATCGGTGTTTTGAACCATCGAGCAAAAAATTGCGCCACTATCGCAATACCAAAGGAAGCTACAAAAGTAGATTGAACTTCTGTCACATTATATTGCATTAACATATAATAAACAGTCCATCCTACTGCGCCTACGAAACCACAAATCGGAAGTGCTTTAATAGGTGCATTAAAAATAACACCAAAACACGCCGTAGCTATAAAACTAAAAACGAAATGTAAGAGATAATCCATTTACAAGCCTCTCCTTAAAATGCAACTACTAACGCAATACCAGAACCAATGGCAAACGCAGTTAAAAATGCTTCAGCACCTTTTGAAATTCCTGATGTAAAATGTCCTGCCATTAAATCGCGAACCGCATTTGTGATCAGTAATCCGGGGACAAGCGGCATAACCGCACCAATAATTATTTTGTCGATTTCTGTTCCTAGGTGAAACTTTACAGCGAAATGTGCGACTAATCCTATGAAGACGGCAGCGACAAATTCAGAAAAAAACTTAACCTTTGTTAGTTCCTGCAAAACAGTCACAATTATGAACCCTACTGCACCTGCAACAAAGGTTGCTGGCATATCTGACCATTTTCCACCAAACAAAATCATTAACATACTACTTGCAATTGCAGCTGTTAAAATTTGAAGTGAAATCGGTAAAAAATAATTCGTCTTTTGTATTTTTATTAACTCGTCGTAAGCTTGTTCTAGTGTTATGATTTTACTAGTAAGTTTACGAGAAACACTATTTACTAGTGATATTTTATGAAGATCGGTAATACGGTTTGATATAGAGGTAATTTTTGTTTTTTGTCTACGCCCTAAAGATAGGATAATCCCTGTTGGAGTTACATAACTTTGAGCATCTTCAATTTCAAGAGAACGAGCCATTCTTAACATCGTATCTTCTACACGGTATGTTTCAGCTCCACTCTCAATCATAATTCGACCAGCAAGTAAAAGACAGTCTAAAGCCATTTCATAATCAATTTCATTTATTGTCATAAAAGTGATTCTCCTTTTTCTCCTTGCATATAGTATCGAACAAAAAAGGAAATCTCAATACAAATGCTTAATTTTAAAAATCTTACATAATTTTTACATAATAATAAATGTTGAGAGGAGTTCGAATCTATTATGAATAACAATGATCGCAAATTCGGCGGTCGCTTTATTGATATATTCTTGATTTCCACGATAGCCTCGCTAATTGTGTTAATCATTATATTCACTACCACTAGTAATCTGCATAAGGCACAAAATGTATCATCTGCAAGTAATCCAACAGTTAACGAACCAGGTACTGTCAATCCGATTGAACCAGATATATCTTCTACCGTTACACAAGAAATTATGAATACGAATATTGAAGGCATTCGTATAGTAAATGAAACATTGAAAGATCCAACAAAACCATACTTAATACAATCAATCAAAACAAACTTTGAACCAATAAATACTGCAATAAACAAATACATATCGGACTCAAAAACTCAGTATGAAAATATAATTCGTCTAAAAGATAAAATTGAACCAAATGATTCATCTAAAAATCTATTAAACAATTTAAATATTTCAGTAGAAATCTCTACTCACCAAGATCAGTATATTTCTCTTATTTTCACAAAAAATATAGCTATTAGAAGTAATCAATCCGATACTACCATTTATACCCTTTTCTTTAACAATAAAACTGGGGAAATCATTAATTTACAAAAAATACTCAATGGGGATGTAAAAAGTTTAACCTCACTTTCTGAAAGTGTTCGTTCTTCTATTTTAAAAAATCCAGCTTATGAGAAACATATTAATACCGAATCATTAACAAAGGTTACTGAACCAAAATGGAACTATTTCCAACGTTTCTCTATTAAAGATAATTCACTAGTTTTCTATTTTAATAAGGGCGAAATTGCGAATAATAGCATTGGCATCCCTACAACGACGATTCCATTGTCATCTATTTATAAGCAATTAGCTGCAGAATTCCAAAAGGGAATTAAAGATGGTTCAATTGTTACGACTCCTCCTCCAACAAAGGATACTAGCTCCAGTAAGAAAGTAGCGTTAACCTTTGATGATGGACCACATCCGACAATTACCATGGAAATTTTAGACCTACTCGACAAGTACAATGCCAAGGCGACATTCTTCGTCGTAGGTAATCGAATAGATAGGTACTCCGATGTATTGATCGAAACATTTGAACGTGGACACGAAATCGGAAATCATACATGGAATCATACTAATTTGACGACTATATCTACTAATCAAGTAAAAGAACAATTGAGTTCAACAAATAATGCTATTAAAAAAGCAATCGGACAATATCCTACTGTGTTCCGACCGCCATATGGTGCGAAAAATAATCAAGTAGTTAGTGTTATTGAATTACCTGTCATTATGTGGACGATTGATACATTAGATTGGAAATATCGTAACGCTTCTAATCTATTACCAATGGTTAAGAAAAGTATGCACAATAACGCCATTATTTTAATGCATGATATTCACCAATCTACTGCGGATGGACTTGAAAGCGTGCTTAAATACTTGCAAGAACAAGGCTATGAATTTGTTACAGTAAGTGAAATCCTGCAATATAAATAAGATGAACCATCAATTATCCATATTCGAAATTACCTTATCAATAAATGCTAAAAAACGATTGGCTTCAATTAAGCCAATCGTTTTATTTTGTTTATTTCAATTTCACACTACCTAAAACATTGAATGTTTGTAAATCGTAGCTTTTTACCTCGTTGCGAGAAACTGTATAAAGCGTGTCATTGATATAAATCATACGTTGAACTAAAGTCTCCCAGTTTTCGTATTGTTCACCATTTGCAGGTGGGGTTATTAAGTTCCCTTTTAGTTCAATACCATTTTCTGCAGTAATTTCATAAATGACCGCACCTGATCCTTGGTACTGGATTTCATATTCGCCTTTTTCATTGTAAAGGGATACTGGGAATCCAAAGTAACTATACTCTGCATTTCTAAACAACACTTTATGATTATATTGCATTTCAGAATACGTTCCGCGTCCACCAATAATAGCTGTATCTTGTTCTTTTGGATTGGAGAAATCAGTAATATCAAATAGTGATACTTTCATGCCACCAGTCATTGTAATTGGCTGTTTCGTATAACTATCAATCACTGTTTTTGTATCGTATCCAATTCCGATCAGATGGTTTTCATCAAGCGGATGTAAATAGTTACTAAATCCAGGTATTTTAAGTTCTCCTAACACTTTCGGTGATTTCGGATTTGCTAAGTCAATAACAAAGAGTGGGTCTACTTCTTTAAATGTCACAATATATGCCTTATCGCCCATAAATCGTGCTGAATAAATTTTCTCCCCTTTAGCTAAATCAGCTACCTCTCCAACCTTTTCTAATTGTTCATTGAAGACAAATAGATGATTTTTAGAAGTTGGTTCAGTCCCCCAAGTTTGACCTTCTGTAACTGCAACTCGGAAGTGACCATTATACTCATCCATTGAGAATTGATTTAATATAGTTCCTTCAATTGATGTTGATGCAGTAAAGGCAATTTTTGTACCATCTATTGAAAATTTGAAAATATCTGTATTTGTTGAAGTTGGTGCAATAATCATCATATCTCTTGCGATTGATGTCGAAACATCATCTGTTGTTGAAACTTCTTCGCTAGGCTCGACTTCAATACCCATATCTAATTCTAATGTAGATGGCATTTCATATCTATTTGCAGTAAGGTAAAGAGCATTCTGCGACATGTATAAACTTGAACTGCCACCTAAATATCCTTTTGTTTCAACTTTTTGATTTTGGAAATTATTTAAATCAATCGCTGAAATGATTGTGTAATTCGGCTCAGTTGCACCAGGTAAAATAGTTAATTGATCGATTTCCATTGGAGCAATTTTTCCTTCTTTAGTGCTGTCATAAATATAAGGTCTCAGTTCAACATCTTCTACTGGTGTATCATATAAAATCCAATAATTCGGTGTTTTGTTCGTTACCATATAAAGAACATCATTATATTTACGCACACCGCTCATATATCCATCTTGACCCACTTCACGGATAAGCGTTGGATTTGTTGGGTCTTCAATACTATAGAAAGCAGCTGTTGTTAAACTATAACCGTCCATATAAGGTTGTTGTGTCGATTTATTTTCAACCCATTGATCCTTAATCACAATTAACATGTTTTCATGTATCATTAATTGCATTGCGTAGCTATATTGATCTAATGTGATTTTTCCTACTTGTTTTAAATTTTTTGAATCCCGCGCATCTGTGATAATAATGCTAGTATCAACAGTGTTATAAATAAATTTTCCATCCGTAACAACGATATCCCCTTCTTCGATACCTTCTACTTGATTATTAGTAGTAGAGTGATCTGAACCACCATCAGCACTGGGACTAGAGGAATCTGCTGCTGTCATACTTTCTCTAGAAGTTGCTTCGGCTTTCTCGCCACCAGTAGCAAAGTTACGTCGTTCTTTATTAACTGCATTTAGGAAGAAGTTTTGTAAATCTTCTTTTGAAGCAATATGTTTAATCTCATCGACTACTTCAAAATTTATTTCTTGTTTTTCAGTATTTGTGGAAATATCTTTAAATGCGCTTTTTTCCACATGCACTGTATATTTCCCCGAAACTTTATTTAATACTGCAAGAGTTTGATTGTTATTTATTAGCTTCATTGTCACATCAACTTTTTCCCCTGCACTATTCGTAATATAAATTTCCCCATTTTCTAAGCTTGCTTCATCAAGACTTTGAGAAAAATGAATCATATAAGGGTGATTCACCATGACCTTTGATGTTGCTTCTACTTCCACCTTCTTTCCGAGCATGAGCACAGCAGTAACAGCGACTGCAGCTAGTACTAAGAGTAAAACCCCAAGATAAAACCTTTTCTTCAACTCGTTCACTCCTTATTTTCACCTTTAATACATTTGACTCTTAACTGTCAAAGAAGTTACAAAATTCAGAGATGAATTTATTTAATTTGGTAAGAGTGTTGGGGGGTGTATGTGCGGGTTTGTGCGGGTTTTTGCGCGTTATGTGCAGGTTTCGGGGGGTTATGTGCGGCTTTTGATGATTTGTGGGCGAGTTTGATTTTATGAGCGGGTTCTCCATGTTTATGTGCGGGTTTCGGGAGTTTATGTGCGGGTTCCTGCGGTTTATGTGCGGTTTTTGATGATTTGTGGGCGAGTTTGATTTTATGGGCGGGTTCTCCATGTTTATGTGCGGGTTTCGGGGGTTTATGTGCGGGTTCCTGCGGTTTATGTGCGGCTTTTGATGATTTGTGGGCGAGTTTGATTTTATGGGCGGGTTCTCCATGTTTATGTGCGGGTTTCGGGAGTTTATGTGCGGGTTCCTGCGGTTTATGTGCGGCTTTTGATGATTTGTGGGCGAGTTTCAATAACAAATGTGCGTGCAAAATTCTTTGGCTGATTTGGACCCCTAAGTTGGCTGATATCTAGCTGAATTTGGCTGATTTCCCCGTGTTTTTGGCTGATTCCCTATGCATTCCGATTCTTTTGGCTGATTCGGAACCTGAGTTGGCTGATTTCCAGCCGATTTTGGCTGATTTCCCCGAGCTTTTGGCTGATTCCCTATGCCTTCCGATTCCTTTGGCTGATTTGGAACCTAAGTTGGCTGATTTCCAGCCGATTTTGGCTTATTCCCCCGAGATTTTGGCTGATTTCCCTGAGCTTTTAGCTGATTCCCTATGCCTTCCGATTCCTTTGGCTGATTCGGAACCTGAGTTGGCTGATTTCCTTAAACTCCCGGCTGATTCCCTCGATCTATAAGCTGATTTCTCCAATCACCACATCTGCAGCAGCACTACATCCCCCTAATCCTAAAATCCTATCAATCAATAAAAAAACGTGAAGATTCCCAAGAATCTTCACGCCCCAAAAAGTCCCCTTATTCAGCAAATGGCCATTTCGGCAACATTTTATTTAATGGTTTATCTTCACGGCGACCTAATACGTAGTCTGCCTGCATGATTGTATGAATTTCACGAGTTCCTTCATAGATGACAGGTGCTTTGGAGTTACGTAAGTAGCGCGCGACTGGATACTCATCAGAATATCCGTATGCCCCGTGAATTTGCACTGCATCATCAGCGGCCTTATTGGCAAAATCACATGCTTGCCATTTTGCTAATGAAGTTTCTCTCGTATTTCGGACCCCTTTGTTTTTTAGCTCACCTACACGATAAACAAGTAGGCGGCTCATTTGATAACCAGCTTCCATTTTCGCAATCATCTGACCTACTAATTGGTGTTCACCAATTGGTTTTCCAAATGTTTTACGTTCTACACAGTACTTTACACTTGCCTCAAGACAAGCGGAGATTAATCCAACTGCACCTGCAGCTACTGTGAAGCGGCCATTATCTAATGCAGACATGGCAATTTTAAAGCCTTCCCCTTCTTCACCTAAGCGATTTTCTACTGGTATACGTAAGTCGTCGAAGAATAATTCTCCCGTATTTCCCGCACGAATTCCGTATTTCCCTTTGATTGCTTTAGATGAGAAACCTGGCATAGTACGTTCCACTATAAAAGCGGTAATTCCATGGTGTTTTTTAGATTTATCAGTATAGGCAAAAACAATGAAATGATCCGCAATGTCGCACAGTGAAATCCATGTTTTTTGCCCGTTTAATATATAGTAATCCCCTTCTCGTTTTGCAAATGAATCCATTGCTGCTACGTCTGAACCTGCACCTGGTTCTGTTAAACCAAATGCACCTATTTTTTCTCCCTTTGCTTGTGGAACTAAGTATTTAAGCTTTTGTTCCTCTGTCCCCCATTGCATGAGTGTCATACTATTTAAACCAGTATGGACGGATACAGCTGTTCGGAAGGCTGTGTCTCCACGTTCCAGCTCTTCACATACGATAGCTAAGCTATTGTAATCCATTCCCGCTCCACCGTATTTTTCAGGTATGCATACACCCATTAAACCTAAATCAGCAAGTTTCTTCCAAATGGCTGGATCGAATCCACCTTCTGCGTCCCATCGTGCAATATGAGGCATGATTTCACTATCTACAAATTGTCTTACTGTTTTTCTTAGTAATTGTTGTTCTTCTGTAAAGTCAAAATTCATCCTTATCACCTTACCATTTCACGATTGTAGAACGGTGTTTTGTTTCTTTAATCATTACCCCTCGTTTTGCCATTTGTTCAATATATACTTTACCCGGTACGATTGTTTCAGGAGTGAATACTCCGCGTTCATTGATTTCCCCAGAACCGACCATAACAGCGACAACAGCAATCGTACAAGCTGTTGCACGAGCCATTGCTGTCATATAGTCATCTTGGTTGCGAACAATAATCGTTTCATATTCATAGGTTACTTGCTCGCCTTTCTTTTCCCCTGAAATAATACCACGTAATAGTAGAGCATCTCGTTGATCCCCTTGGTCTAACTTTTTCTTTAGAGCTTCACGGACAACATCGCGTACTTTTACTTCTGTACCGTTTACTTGCACTTTATTTTCCTTATCGATAAATCCTAAATCAACAAGTAACTTAAATTTTTCTGCATGGCCTTTATAACGAATTGTTTTGTACTCTAATGTTTTTACATTAGGGAATGTTTTAATAAGGGTTGATGTCCCTCCAGAAGTATAGAATGCTTCCATTACGCCAAATTGTTCAAAATAAACTTGCTCTACCCCTGAAAGTGATTCTACTTCGGTTAATTTACCGTTTAAGATAACTTTAGATGGCTCTGTATAATGATCCAGAACGCCTTCAAGTGAAAATACTCTTGTATAGTTTAACGGTGCTACTGGTTTTGTTGGAATACCACCAACGTATAGTTTCATAGATTCCACTGAATCTAATTTCGAAGCACCATATCCAGCTAAGATATTAATCATTCCAGGCGCTACCCCTAAGTCGGGAATAATTGTTACGCCTTTTGCTTTTGCTTCTTCGTGTAGGTTTAAGATGTGGTCTGTTACTTCACCGATATGTCCCCCAAGGTCAACGGAGTGAACGCCTACTTCTATAGCAGTCTTTGCAACTTTTTCATTAAATTCATAGAATAGAGCGTTAACACAGACATCCCCTTTTGCCATACATGCACGCAATTCATCATCATTTTTTGCATTCAGTTGTACTGATTCTAGTTTTTCTGAATTCAGTTGTTGAGCAAAACTTTCCACAACAGATAGATCAATATCAGCCAAGAAAACTTTTTCAACTTTATCATTCGCTACTAAATCACGCGCTACTTCTTTCCCCATTAAACCAGCGCCTAATACTACAACCTTCATACATACATCCCCTTTTCAGTTTATTCTGTATCTATTTGAGCTCTTTGCAGTTTACCGCTGTAATCTACATAAATACTTTTCCACTCAGTATAGACATCAAGAGCAGCTTGACCGGAATCACGGTGGCCATTGCCTGTTCCTTTCGTTCCACCAAATGGAAGATGTATTTCTGCACCAGTTGTTCCTGCATTGATATAAACAATTCCCGTATCTAAATCTCGTTGAGCTTTAAATATTTTATTTACATCTTGAGAGAAAATCGAACTTGATAAACCAAACTTCACACTGTTGTTCACTTCAACTGCTTCTTCTAAACTATTAACCTCAATGATGCTAACAACTGGACCAAAAATTTCTTCTTGTGCAATTGTCATTTCATTTTTCACATCTGTAAAGACAGTTGGTTCAAAGTAATAACCCTTATCAAATGGTGGTGTAGAAAGTTTGTTACCTCCCACTAGTAACTTTGCTCCTTCTTCCTTACCAATTTGAACATAGTGATGTATCTTTTCTAGAGCAGATTTGTTAATAACAGGTCCTACTTTTACCGTTGGATCTAATCCATCTCCAATTGTAAGCTGTCCAATTGCTTCAACTAACATTTCCTCTAATTCATTTTTTACATCCTTATGGACAATGACTCTGCTACATGCTGTACAACGTTGTCCCGCAGTACCAAAAGCACTCCAAATAATCGCCTCTGTCGCAAGTTTTAAATCTGCATCATCCATGACAATGACTGCATTTTTACCGCCCATTTCAAGGGAAACTTTTTTCAAATGTTTTCCACCAAGCTCAGCAACTTTACTACCCGTAGCATTTGAACCCGTAAAGGAAATAACTTTCACATCCGGATGTTCGATTAAAGCCGTTCCTACTTCAGTACCTGCACCGAATACAATATTTGCTACCCCATCTGGCAGCCCAACTTCTTCGAAAATTTTCCCTAGTTCATAAGCCATCATCGGTGTTTCAATAGAAGGCTTCCAAACAAATGTATTCCCTGCTACTAACGCAGGGAAAGACTTCCACGTCGCAATAGCGATCGGGAAATTCCACGGTGTGATTAACCCAACTACCCCAATTGGACTTCTAACACTCATGGCAAACTTATCAGCTAGTTCAGAAGGTGTAGTTTCCCCAAACAAACGTCTTCCTTCGCCAGCCATATAAAATGCCATATCAATTCCTTCTTGCACTTCACCTCGAGCTTCTTCAATCACTTTCCCCATTTCTTTCGTTAGGATTTGTGCAAGATGCTCTTTCTTTTCTTTTAACTTAAAACCAATTTCATATAAATATTCCGCGCGTTTCGGTGCAGGAATGAGTGCCCATTTTTTCTGAGCAGCCTTCGCAGCTGATACAGCTAATTCAACTTCATTTTTTGTAGATAGAGGTACATCCCCCAAACTTTCCCCATTCGCCGGATTAATAACAGGCACTTTTTGAAGCGACTCTGATTCAATCCACTTTCCACCAATAAAGTTTTTCAGTTCCATAGCACCCTCCTTGAATTTTACAAAATTTCTTTTATATCGTTTTATTATTCGACATTTTCTACTTAAAACCCTTTTTTTCTAAATATTAAGTTTTAATAATAATATTTTTCGAAAAATATTGTACGGATAATAAATATAGGAATTTTTTACATTAAATGAAGTTAATAAAAACCAATTGATCTTTTATCACTTGATAATATGTATATGTATGATTTTGTACTAGCATTCAATTACTAAGATCCTAGCATTTAACTTTGAATAAATAAAAAGAAGCCGTTCCATTCCTGAGGCAGCTTCTAAATCATCTTTTTTTAATTAAATTGCTTTGCTAATCTTCGTTCTAATATCCCCATCTTTACCAGTACCAATTTCCCATTTTGCATAACAAAAATCCCCTCTCTCAATAGA
This sequence comes from Ureibacillus sp. MALMAid1270, assembly GCF_049202975.1. NCBI lineage: Bacteria > Bacillati > Bacillota > Bacilli > Caryophanales > Caryophanaceae > Ureibacillus > Ureibacillus sp. MALMAid1270. Next base: position 73,021 of record NZ_JBMIRP010000092.1, read on the forward strand.
GAAGGGATTTAGTCATTATAGATAAATTACAACAATTAATACAGCTGCTAATACAAGGCGATATATTGCAAAAGGGACTAATTTTACACGAGATATTAATCTTAAGAAGAACTTAATCGCTAATAGTGCGAATACAAACGCACTGACGAAACCAACAACATAGAATGATAAGTGATCAAAGTTGATGGCATCCCAGTTTTTAAATAGAGATAATCCACTTGCACCTGCCATGATTGGAACAGCCATAATAAATGTAAAGTCTGAAGCTGTTCTATGGTCTAACCCAAGTACTACCCCACCAGATATTGTTGCTCCTGAACGTGAAAATCCTGGCCATAAAGATAAACATTGAATAATACCAACTTTAAATGCAGTTCCATAAGATAAGTCATCCAATGAAGTAATTTTTGGTCTTCTTGGTCCGAACTTATCAGCTACAATCATCCAGATAGCTCCAATTACAAGACCGACAATTACTGTTTCAGTTGTAAATAAATTCTCATCAATAAAATCCTCAAATAAAACCCCTAAAACACCAGCAGGAATAATCCCAACAATTACATGTCCAAGATTGAATTTTCTTGAGCTAGTTTGTCCAGGTATTTTATAAAGACCGACTAAACTTAACATTCGTTTCCACATGACGACAACGACAGCTAAGATCGAACCAAGCTGAATGACGATTTTAAATGTATTCGCTGATTCACTACCTAAAAAATTCATCGTTTTTAACCACATGTCATCAACAATAATTAAATGCCCAGTTGAAGATACAGGCGCAAACTCTGTCATCCCCTCAACTAAACCAAGGATGACGGCTTTTATTAAATCTAATAGTTCCATAAAAAAGAATTTCTCCTATACAATTTTATTTTACTTTTTAAAATCAACCTTCTTTGAGCGAACACTTAAGTAGGTTTATTAAGTAATGCTAACACTTAGTTATTACTTTATGTCTTGCATTAATAATTCATCACTTATACAAAAATATCCTGTTTAAGTATACCATGGACACTTTAAATATTCATTTTGTAATTCATTTTTAACAAATGAAAAGTTGGCATCACCAAAAATAGTAATGCCAATTTGTATTAGTAGTCAGTAGGTATTGAAACAGTCACTTTAAATAAATCTCCATCTACTTCTATTTTCATCCGTCCATTATGCAAGTCAACAATTGACTGAGCAATAGCTAGTCCTAATCCAGAACCATCTGTATGGCGTGATGCATCCGCACGTTTAAATCGTTCTGTTAACTCTTCTACATTTTCACTTAATTCATAGTTAGAAATATTTTTCACTGTAAATTCAGCATGTCGACCGTTTTGAGTTAATGTTAAGTAGACTCTCGATCCTTTTAATGAGTATTTAATTGCATTCACAACCAAATTATCAAGTACCCGCCACATTTTTTGCCCATCTACATAAGCAATGATTGGTTGTTCTGGTGTGGACACCTTTATTTCTAACCCAGCCTCCTTAAAGGATTCATCGTGTTCGCCAATTGCTTGTTGAAACAATTGAGTTAAATCAAGTCTTTGCTTAAACAATTCAATATTTCCACTTGCCATTTTCGATACTTCAAACAAATCCTCGATTAAAGTTTTAAGTCGAGCTGATTTCTTATCAAGTACATCGATGTACTGCTTTCTTTCCTCTTCAGTAATATCTGGTTTCTTCAACAAATCCGTATACGTAATGATCGATGTAAGAGGCGTGCGTAAATCATGACTAACATTTGTAATGAGCTCCGTTTTTAGTCGCTCACTTTTTGCCTGTTCTGTCATTGACTTTCTAACACCTTCACGTAAACTATTTAAGTTTCGAGCGTGAGTCGCAAGTGACGATTTTCCTTTCACTTTAATGTCCGAAGTTAATCGCCCTTCTGCCATATCCTCCGTTTGTTTAATAATTCGGTTTAGATAGCCTATTTTCCGAAGAAATGATAACACGACTGGCATTGCTACAAAAACAAAGAGAAATGCGTAAATAGCTGCTAAATCACCATGAGAGAAAGCTCCTATTAATCCAATTCCAGCAAAAAACGCTGTAGCAATAACAAATAATGTATGGAATGCAATTGATCGATCTAACAGTAAGTCCTTAACCCCTATTGCTAAACGATAAGTATAGGTTTCCATTATTTCTTCTCTTAAGTTGCTCGTATTCTTAATAGATTTCCAAATCCAAATTGCTCCTATAACTGTAGCAGAAGTGGTAGCAAACATGACAATTCCATCAAAGATCACATCAAATATAAATGCGTTTAAGTTTTGAATGGAGTAATATTCACCAAACGACCATCCAATGCCATCCATTGTCCCGAGCGAGATCATTGCAAGTATGAATACAATAACTGCACGAATATCAATTGGCCAAGTTGAAAATTGCTTTTCTGCCTTTTCAAACACTTCGAACTCTTTTAATGAAGGCCTTGCAAAAGTAAATAATGCAACAACGGCCACTATGCCTGATATCCAGATAAAGTAAAGGATATATTTCTTAATATTGAATGACCAATACTCCTCATGGATAGGTGATGAAGCTATTAATCTTTGAGGTAAATAAATTACGCCTTCAAACTGGGCTGCTTCTCCTGGAACATCAAATGAAGTAAAGGGCTCCAAACTTGCAGAATCATTATTATTAACATTGATATAAAATGAACTATCAACATATAAAAGTGAGTTTTGTTTTCCATAGGATTTAGAATAAACTACAGATTCATTTTTAAAATTAGGAGACTCGATCTTTTCACCTGTTTCAACATTTGTAAAACTATAAGTGAAATAAGAATATTCATGTTGCAAACTCTTTTTTAGTCCTTCTTGCTCTTTAGCATATCGGTCAATTTGTTTTTCTCGATCACTTCTTATTTTCTCTTCGACATATTCATCACTTTTAAAGTTTTGCGTTATATCTGCAATTTTTTTATCTCGTTCAGCAATGAGTTGCTCTTTTAAGGTTGCATTATTTTCTGCTTCGGCTGATGCAATTCGGTCACTATATTGACTTTGTATGCTTTCAATTTGTTCCGTCATTGAACCATAATAATTTCGATATTGCTCAATTTCTGCTTGTGTTACCGTAATAGAATCCTTTGCTTTTTCTGCATCAAAAGGCAGTAGTACCAATTGTCCAAGTTGTTCTTTAAAAGAATCAAAGCTTGACTGGAATTGATTTGATTCAAAATAGGATTTTCCAATGATTCTGCTTCCTTCATTTTTTAATAGTGTGAAGGCAATCGCCACCCACATAATAAGAAAAAGTGTGAGGAGTAATTTCCCTTTAGTTTTCATCGTTTTCCTCCTCAAAATAGTCTAGCTAACATTTTTAATGCTTCTATAAATCGTCCACTGACAAAATGAAATGTGTAAATGCTTATCAGTATTAGTCCGATCATTACGGAAAGTATTACAGTTCCTGTGGCGAAGGTTTCAATTTTACTTCTCAATTTTGTAACCAATTCCCCACACCACCTTTAAATATCTTGGGTTTTTTGGATCTGCTTCGATTTTTTCTCTAATTTTTCGAATGTGGACTGCTACAACATTTTCCGCATTGTAAGCTTCTTCATTCCAAACTAATTCATAGATTTCATTGATCGAAAATACTCGACCTGCATTTTTTAATAGTAGTTCTGTAATCTTAAATTCAATTGGTGTAAGTTTCACGGGCTCTCCATTTAACTTAACTTCCTTCGCTTCTGGATCAAGTGAAAGCCCATTAACGTCGATTGATGTAGATGGTTGACCATTATAAGTACCCAGTTCAACATAGCGTCTTAACTGTGATTTGACTCTAGCCATTAGTTCAAGCGGATGGAATGGCTTTGTAATATAATCATCAGCCCCAACAGATAATCCGTGAATTTTATCTGTATCCTCAACTTTTGCGCTAAGCATTATAATAGGAATGTTCCGTTCTGCTCGAATCTTAAACGTGGCTGTTATACCATCCATATTGGGCATCATGATATCTAGGATAATTAAGTGAACTTCATTTTTTTCTAATAACTGTAAAGCTTCTAATCCGTCACTAGCCTTTAAAACATTGTACCCCTCGTTTTTTAAATAAATCTCAATCCCATCTCGAATATCTTTGTCGTCATCAGTAACGAGTACAGTCAACTTCTTCACTCGTCTCACCTCACTACTTTTTCTTATAAACTTATCTTAACCACAAAATCTTAAAACTCAGTTAGGATAATTCTGAAGAATTTATTAAGATTATAGTGTATTCTCTCTTAACACACTCATAAATACTGATTTTCTCGTAACTTCCATACTAGGTTACATTATTTATATGGGGATATAAAGCGATATAAATGGGAATGAATTGGGATCACTCGCATGCACTACGATCTTCAAGAACTAATATTACAGGAATATTAATTTTCTTAATAAAATATAAATTTAACGATTTTTGGATGCTAAAAATTAAATAGAGTTTATAATTTAACTGTATTACATAAAACAAGAGTGGAGGTCATTTCATGAAATCAACTGGTATTGTTAGGAAATTAGATGTATTAGGACGCATTGTCATACCTAGTGAACTAAGACATCATATTGGCATTGAAGAAAAAGAACCATTAGAAATTTTCTTGGAAGATGACATGATCATACTTCAAAAGTATCAGCCGCCAATGACTTGTTTGGTTACTGGTGAAGTATCCAGTGATAACTTCCGTTTATTAAACGGAAAATTAGTGCTAAGTAAAAAAGGTGCTCATGTCCTTTATGAAAAAATAGGAGAGTTAATTAAGTAAATACATAAAAACCGCCATCCATGTTGGGTAGGCGGTTTAATTGCAATAGTGACTAACCAACTTTATTAAATTCATGAAAATAGGAGGAATAAATGATTTACAAACATCGAACCAAACCTGAAGAATTACAAATACTTGAGTATTTAAACAAGCGAATAAATCTTCCTATTAAGGAGAAAAACTACTACCTTGCTCTTAAAAAGGGATATGAAGGCGAGGTCATGTTTGATAACCTAACGGAACAACTACAATTTGACTGCTTAATATTAAACGATTTACTATTAGAATCTAATAAAAAAACTTTTCAAATTGATACACTTATCATTTCTTCTAACAAAGTTTACTTTTACGAGGTTAAAAACAATGAAGGTGATCATTACTACGAATCTGATAAGATATATAAGTTTCCTAAGGTTGAAATCGCGAACCCAATAAATCAATTGAGTAGATCGGATACCTTATTGAAACAATTAATTCTAAGCCTTGGATATAATATCCCGATAGAGGGCTTAGTAGTTTTTATTAACCCCGAGTTCACCTTATATCAATCACCTCTGAACAAACCATTTCTTTATCCAACTCAAATTAAACATTACCTAAAACAGCTAGATTCCATCACTTCAAAGATAACCAGTAAACATCGAGAATTAGCAGATAAGTTAATCTGTATTTCGCAAGTAAAAATTGAGCCATTTATTAATTAAAAACTGAGCCACTTAAACCTGATTATTTTCCAACCATTCTTTTGTATCTAATATTCGATAAGATGGTCCTACCATATCCACCATGTAAGCTCGATGTGTAAGTCGGTCAGTTAAAGCTGCTGTTAAAACCGGATCTGTTTTTGGGTAAAATACATTTTGTAAGTAAAACTCTGCGAGAGGAAGGGTAGTGAAAATTGAAAATCACGCTTTTTTACAAAAGTGATTAAAATTCAGTTGATTTATTCATGGTTACTGTGAGTTTTAGTCCAAACATAGACATATTTGCTTTTTGTTTTAGAAATGGAGTAATAGTTGCAGGTTTGTGTTATAAATTATTTAACATACGAAAGTGGAAAATTATCAAAGGAGAATAGGAAATATGCATAAAGATTATAGTGAAATGGTTTTAGGACCAAAACCACGGGCTAGACAAAAGAATTTTTTTGTAAGTTTAGAGGAGAGTTTTAAAAATCCTATTATACATAAGGAAATTCATGGCGATAAAGTGTATGTTCCCTTAGATCTAAGTAGGATTTGGGACAGGATACATTAAAATAAGCATATTCATTTGTGTATAGCAACTTCTAGGGTAATTGAGGGACAAGGTGAAAGGACACTTTCGTTTTAGGGTAATAGAATTATCCTAAGTGTTAGAGTAGCCAATAGGGACAATGCCCCTATGTCCCACCCACATACACTCAAGGACATTTACATCAATTTAAATAAAGGGTCTCAGAATCAATAAGAAACGCATTTTTTCTATTGGCTATCATAATCATATAATCATCCCGTCTTCCAAAAATTTGAGTAGGACATATTTTTGGAATAACAAAAGTTTCAACTTCAATTTTTAGCTCCTTCTGGCTACTTCATTCCTAAAATAGATAGTAACGCTCTTCCTAAAAGAAATAATCTTTTAAAAATAAATTTCCTCAAGAAAGAAGCCTCCTTACAAAAGCACTATATAGGTCACGCTGGTAAAACTTAAATCATACATAAGCCAATCGCTGCCCAATATGCTTGAACGAAAAATCAAGATTCTCTTTTTTTATCACTCATAGTATCCCCCTCACTTCCTCATCCTCCCTTATATACCATAATATTGTCCATCATAGTTAAGAAGTTAGTGTCACTAAGTCTCCTATATTCAGGGTTTCGATTTCTTCTTTCCCCTTTTGTAAAAGACCGGGTTAATTCCCTTATGAACTGATCTAGTTCATTTAGATAGATGTTTGCTAAAATCGAACTGATGATTCCACCCTGCGGAGTCCCGCTGAATGTGTGTTGTGATATATCCATTTCTCCTATAACCGGCACGTAAGAATTTCCAGATAAGGTGGATGAATTTTTCATCTTGGATTCTTCTTTTCAGAATATCTACCAACTTGTGATGATTAATGTTATCGAAGAAGCTTTCAATATCATAATCACATATCTAATTATCACCCTCAATATAGAGCAACAAATCAAACAACCATTTGAAATCACAAGTGTTAAATATTATTGCCCCTTTTGTAAAATATGAATTAGAAAAAGCAAAAGATACGTATATGTCCATGCATTGGAGGAAGTTGCTGCAATGACCTATTTAATTGGTAAAGGTATGGACCCACAGACCACTATATAACGAATCGAATCTTGGGAAATTAATGAAATGTTTAAAAAATGACTAGTTGATATGATCCATGCTATAGAGGAAAAACTAGTAGAAATGATTTAAAATGTTTAAAAGTATTTTTAAACTGTCAGCTCGAAAACAGTGGACTTGATGTTTATTAGGAGGACATTTCTTTTATCTGGACCTAAGGAGAATTACATAATAAATAGAGTAATGGGCAGCTTTAAAGCTGTCAATTACTCTATTTCCCACTTTTGTCATCTTTCTACAAGAAGCAGTTCTAAACAAACGGTGTTGAAACTTATTACTCTATACCTTTTTAAATCATTATTCATCTATATCATCTGTGTCGTTTGCATCTTTAGGATCTTCAATTGGTTCTTCTGTATCAGGGTCCACATCATTTTCATCTACATTATCTGGGTCATTTGCATCTTTAGGATCTTCAATTGGCTCTTCTGTATCAGGTGGTGGTGTATCATTAGCCTCTTCTACATTATTACACCCCATTAACATGATGGCAGATAGAAAAACTGCTGTTAATAGTCTTAACCACTTTAGATTCATTTTTTACCCCCCTTTCTATCGTCATTTATATTCCTAAATTATTATCTCCGTTTATTATTTTTTTATTCTAATTTTTATTCTACAGGTTATAAGCATTACCCAAGCTAAGCCTCCATTAAGTTGGACAATACAATGAGGTGAAGTTTTGGGAGTAATTAATGCTAGGGAATCAGATATTGCCTCTTTTTAGGAAGATTATTAAGAGCTGAAGGTGATAAGGAGATGTTACTGTTACTAGTTGGGAACGTTGGAATAAACAAAAAAGGATATGATGATAAGTCATATCGTTAATAAAATGAAATTAGAAACTGAATCGTACTATAAGCTTTGAAAGCTTCAAAAAGGGGGGCCTGGATTTAAGATAATAAATTTGCCATTAAAGGTGTAATTTACCAGTTCAAATTCCTAATGCAGCACATCCGGAGTATTAGGAGGAGGGTTAAACAGACAAATCATATATTTACGTCTTAAATCAGCAGCCATCGAACTGGAATATACTATACCCTGAATTATTCATACCTCGAACATAAATCAGGGTTTTAGGCCAAAAACGATTAGATTCCCGATCCCTTTGAAAGAATCATGATTATTTTTCTTCTGAAAAGCATCTTTCTAGAATGAGGAGCGGAAAAATGCTTGTTTTTGGGCATACTTCTCCCTTGGTCTTAAATCGTGTTTTAAAAAACAGGATTTTTCGATTTTATCCTAGCTTTAGCTGTTGAATCCGCTGAAGTACTTTCCAGAAAAAATCTTGGTATACAAAACTAGAGGACAATTTAAAGTGAAGGGATCGTCCTGATTTCACTAATTTACTAGCCACTTTAATGACCCTTGTACGTATGGTTTCAATTTGCATCCCTTTTTGTGCTTCTGGAAAGCAAAGCGTACGTAGCCAATTCGTTAGGTTATAGGCTAACAGGCTCATTATCATTTTTACTTCATTCACTTGAAAAGAGTGACTGCTCATTTTATCCAAATAAAAACCATTTTTAGCTTCCTTGATGTAGTTCTCCATCGTCCCTCTTTTTTGGTACGTACGAACGATATCTTTTGGAGAGAATACATCTCCCAGACTCGTTACAAAAAATGAATGGGTAAACAACAATTCGCCTGCAGGGCGAACCGATTGGATGATGACCTTTCTCGGCTTAGACCATGATTTCGCTTGATAGTCGATTTCCTCATAATAACATTCAGACTTTGTCACATCTGACGGTACTGTGGCTGGATGACATTCATCTGCCATTCGCTGTAAAATGGCGTTAGATTTCAAACGAATGACATAATAAACCGATTCACGTTCACATAAATCGTACAGAGCTGGAACGGCAAAACCACTATCGCCGCGTAAGAATGGTGTCGTTTCCGGAAATTTTTCGTTGTAATGTTTGATAAGTGGTTCCACAAAATCCACAACACCATTGGACGTATACACATTTCCAGGGCGTAGCTGGGCTTTTAGGAAATCGCCTGTTATCCCATCGAAGGCAACCAATGGATGAAAGCCAACAGTCCCGTAATGGGTATTATAAGCTGTAAATTCTTGTTGTCCATATGTGTCAGCATGTGTTGAATCTAAATCAATGATGAGTGCTTTTGACTCTCTAAGTTCATGTACTTTATCTAAAAGTTCTTGGTTAGCGTGATGTAATTGTTCAATGGACTCATGATCAAATCGTGTATAAAAGCGAGATAAACTTGGTTGAGAAGCTAAGGAGTCAGTCCCAATAATTTGGGTGAAAACAGGATCATTCGTCAATTGATCGGCCGCATCATCCTCAGCATAACCAGCGATGAGTTGATAAAGCTTTTGACGAAGTAGATTTTCATTTGAATGAACATGGTATTTTCTCTCGTCGTTCAGATGCAGGTGTTGAACAAGAGTATCAGAGAATCCGATTTTTTCATCAAACTCTCGAAAAACGAATTCACCTGTATCAGAAGAAAGAGAGCCTCCATCATTTGATAATTTAATTTGACGATTGAAATCTAGTGTTAATTGCGGTAAAGTAGCCATTATAAGAATCCTTTCTGTGGTTATTTCATCGTTGCTTTAACCATATCAGAAATGGATTCTTTTTTCATTTATTTGATGCATGGACCATTTAGCTCAATACCTTGATAGATAAGCATTATTTGGTTATCAAAGATTTTTTATGAATAATTCAGGGAAAAGATTCTACAATAAATTTATTTTTATTTTTCATTTGTAGAGTTCCATTACCCGCTTTTAAACTTTCTGGTGTTATTACTACTTCATAATCGATCAATTTCCATGTTTTGCTTTCTCCCGTAAAAGATAAATAGTAATGATTAGCTGACTTCTCATTCCAATTACAACCCAAAAGTGAAACAATAAGAATTAATAATAAAATTGAGAAAATGCATTTATTTTTCATCACTCTGCCCTCATTTAAATGGAAGTGTTTTTTTTATTCCATTTATTCTCTTTTGCATAATAATCCCAAATGTAATACACGATCCAAAACACGATTAGTGCCGATACTGAATAGTACTTAATTTCATCTGGTAGAAAAGTAAGTAGAAGGACGAACGCAATTAAGAAAGGCGGCATGAGTATCCAGTAACGCTTATTTTTAAAATGCTTGATCACAGATTCCCCCCTAAAAATAGTAAAAAGCTATTAGTCATATATAAGATTCGTAAATTGTTAGCTTATTTCCGTTCAGTTTAAAAATGATAAAATCTTGACCATTTTTTTCTAAAAAGAAATAATCAGCAACTTTGTCTAACCTCTCCGATCTCATTAAATCTTGAACCCAGCTAGGAAATTCATTAATATTAAATTTCTCACCACTTACCCAATTGTTCGATTGTGCCTTAATCTGTTGTAAATCCGTTGCAGATTCATAGTGTAGTTCGGTGATGGAATTCCCATCCCCATGGAAACCTCTATCAAAAAATATGTCTTTCTCCCTATTAGGAATTGGTAATGTTACATTCCATTTGCTTTCAACGGTTTCAATAAATGTTGGATATAAACTAGGAACCAGTAGTGGTATCCACTTCTCTGGGTTTAAGAATAGATATCCAACAATTATGATTAGCCCTAGTATTAAAGATGAAAAAATCAATCTCCACTTTTTCTTCATACTTTTACACCCCACCCCAGATTACTCTTGCTTTTGCCAATCTACATGCTTACTAACCAAATTAATTCCAACTGCTCCAATGATTAAAGTAGATGCAATAAAAGTTATTACAAATGCGATAAAGCCCGCATTCTGCATACCAGTTGTAACAGTCATATATAGCCAAAACAATTCAATCCCAATTAAAATAGCCCACAAGAAAAATAATCCTTGAAATTGTTCTTTATACATTTGAACATCCCCTTTTTATTTGACACTTTTTATTAAACCCATTCCTAATCTCCATGGATAATTAAGCAAATTTCATAGTGGCTCCTGATCTGTTATTTTCCCTTCTTCAGTTGCCCAAACCCTAAATTTCGAACCATTGATTTCTACTATTAATACATATTCGGAAAACCATTCGCCCCATCCACCAATACTATTTATCTTTTCTATATTCATAATTTCCGGATGATTTTGGATTAATTTATCCTTTACATCATTGAACTTACTGTTGATATAAAAACTTATCGAAAAATAAGCGACTAAAATTAAAGTGCCAAAACTCAATAAAATGGTTATAACTTTTTTCAAATTCGTTTCCTCTTTTTATTAGTTTACATGATTTACGGTATAAATTGGTAAATGTTTCAAATTTAATCAAAAAGTAATATATAAATAAAAAATGCATCAATCCTTACTAGATTCCTCTAGCTGACGTTCTTCTTTACTCAATTCAAATTCATCTGGATCCATTTGTATAATTTCTTCCCATTCTGGGTAGTTATGTGTATGGTTTATGTATTTTAAATAATCGTAGGCTGATTTTTTCGCAGCTTCAGGAAGATTTTCGATTAATTTGTATAAGTTTTCATTCCTAATTGCCATGATTCATCACCTCATTTTTATATTATCATACTGATAATTTCATTTTTTTCATCTTTTATAATGTATCAAATTAAGACATTGTAGTTACTGCAAAGATGTTCAGAATTATTAGAAATACAAAACCCATAAGCCACTAAAATAACCCAGATAGATGATAAATGCCAGCCAATTAAGGAACTCAGTAAAATATCCTACCAATCACCAAACATTTCTCTTAAATAAATAAGATTTTCCCCTAACCAAATCATCTCATTTTGGAATTGTACTTCTTGATATCGATCATAGTTTAGGTTAGAACGGATCCACCAAGGACTTTCCATGTACCACAACAAATATAGAGATCGAACAAATACGCCTTTTTCAAGATTTCGCTTTGTTCTATATCCATCTAGAAAAGCCTTAGCACAATTTTCATTAAATGTATCACCATTCAATGCACCTGACATAATTGCTCTTGCAATATCTAATTCAGGATAATCAAAAGCAAAGCGGTCAAAATCAAGAATTGCAGATAACTGATCACCACGAAATAAAATATTGTCCACCCACAAATCACGGTGTGCCCAACCAGGATCGCATGAGTTAATCATACCTAAATTAAATTGTTTAGTAGCCTTCATCTGATTTTCTACCAATTCTCTAAATTGATTATTTTCTTCGTTGGATTCATAAATCGAATTCCAATAGTCTAGACGCTCCTCAACATTTTGGGGAATAAATTTGGGATTTTTTTCATTACTGTATGTACCGTCATTTGCAACATTGTGCATATGCGCAGTCATTTGACCAAGACTATACATCTGCTTTTCATTTAATGTACCAGGTAGAAGATTTTTTCCATCGACAAACTCCATAATGATAAATCTTTCATCGCATGAACTTTTATGTATGATCTTATCCTTTTGTATTAATACTTTTGGACAAAGTGTTCCATTTTCGAACTGTCGTAACTGTTCATGCAAAGCTAGTTCTTGCTCTGAAATAATCACCTCGAAATCGTGTTTTGCGTACCTTTCTTTACTGATTTGCTTAATAACAAACAGCCCTTTTTCCGATTCAACTTTCCATTTTAAGTTTATATATCCTAGATTAATCGGAATCGGATTCTCTAAATGGAGACCAAACAAACTCTCAGTTGCTTCTTTTAACTTTAGAAAAATATCATTTTGAGACTTTTTTAAGACCAATTTCACTCATTCCTTCCTATAAAATCCTTCAAATTTATTCAAAAGTTTTATATCAAATACTAAAGAACTTCAAACATTCTTTGGTGGGACAGAAAACTTGTCTCCAATTTCCCTAATCCATATCAATTAGATTTAATTGATAATCTCCACTAAACATCACATTTACCCATTTATTTGCTTTTGAAATATCTTTTTTCGGGGTTGTTTTAGATTGTGTTGCATTTATATTTTGGCTATATGATATTGCTAATTCTACCTTCGTATTCGGTGAAAAAGGTGAAACGTCAAACCAGATGACCTCTCCTTTTCCAAAAGCACTGTTATCTGCATTGATGACATTTTCACTGAATACTTCTTTCCCATCCACATAAGTGATTATGGTCATATGTTTAATACCTAAAGACTCGTCCATTTCAATCGAAATCCCGCTACCATGCTGCTCTGCTGATTTCGCTGAACATCCAGCTAGTATGAATAAAGATAAAATAACCAATACTACCATTCGTAATTTAGTTTTCAAATTCCTTCCTCCTTCAATTTTCGCAGTAGAAGAAGATGTAAAGTTATTACCCAACACGCAGTTATCTCACTTCCCCTACCCTAACGTTTATAAGGAGGGAATACCAGGTAGCATTTGTTGGGGATTTAATGATCTTCCAACTTTCAAAGATTTACGGGAACTAAGTAGTATTTATCAATTGTTCTTAAGCGCACCGTTTAATGAACATCTCGGAACCCGGATTTTTTCTAAAGAAAAATTTCATACGTTCCAAGAGTACCTCGAATTGCTGGATAAATATGATGAACCACAAGACTTTAAAGATGAAGAGTTAATCCCTTGCGGTTTAACTTTTGCGGATTTATTAAAATTAAACTAATCAAAAAAGGATGATAAATATGTTCAATTTATTTAATTTAATCGATGAAGTAAACGAGGAAAAAGTTGAGAAAAAAACAATAGTGTAGAACATGTAGCTGCAACTACTGAGACTACTACTAAGGACACTGAAAAAATCGAAGTAGCTGCAACTACTGAGATTCCTGGTAGTGACGATACTACTGCTACAGAAAAAGCTGAATCTAAAGAAGAAGTAGTAAAGGAAGAAACTATGAAAGAAACTCAAAAACTAACTGACGCTAACGACGAAGTTAAGACAGATTTCAATGAGTTTGATGTGTCAGAGAAGGAAAAGGTTATTGAGGAAGCAGCAAATCAAACAAATGCCAATTCTAAAGATAATACTCCTTCAAATAAAAAAGAAGACACATTCGAACCTAATGAATTCACTGTGATTCGATATTTTGGACAAGATATAGCAATTACAGAGTATATAACGGCTGAAGAGTTAGCAGAGGGAGTAATGAACAGCAAAAAGGAACGAACACCTGTAACTGCTGAAATCCTTAGAAAACGCATGGAGAAGGATTATCCAGAGTTGGTTAAGTCTCATACTGAAATGTTATTCATTGAGAAGAAAGGTGCTACTTATGTTGTGCCAACAATTAAAGCTAAGAAAAAAGGAGCTGAAACAGTATCTTTAGGTACTGTCTCAGCTTTACCTTTAATTCCATTTTCAATCTTAGGTAATTTTATTAAACTGGCCGAAAAGTTCTCTCTATTGAATTTAGAGATACATGCAGATATCTATTTTGATTCAATTGAAAAAAGATATTTACTGGATGTCCCTGGTCAAACTGTTCATCAATATTATTGTGAAGTCGATGAAGATGCATTATCAATACTTGATCGAGTTGGGATGAATTGTTCTAAAATTGCAGAAATTCATAGCCATCATACTATGGCCCCTACCCCCTCTTCACAAGATAATCAATCAGAAACAGTTAAAGGTATGACTTACATTATTGTAGGAAATATCGACAAATTTTTCCCTTCTATAACTGCGCGTCGATATAACGGAATTGGCTGGGATAACTTAGACCTACATAATGTCTTCGCTCCACCCTCTTATGAGCTACCAACATTTGATGAATCTAAAATCAAATTTGCTTATAAAGAAGGAGCTGTAAGCTTAGTATGATTAGTCTAGTACGTCCTTTTAGTAATGAAACTATTCCCTTTATCGTACAAGTTGGTGTTGGAGGTACAGGCAGTAATGTAGTACAACTTGTTTCTCAAATGTTATCAATTACAGACAAGCATCATGTCTACGTATTGACTGACCCCGATTTAATTGAAGAGAAAAATAAAGGCAACCAATTATTTATCGACGGAGAAGAAGGTTTACCAAAGGCAGAAGTATTAGCTGAAAGGTATTCGCAGTCATTTGGATTAAACCTCTGGTCTTATACTGATCACTATATTGAGAGTGTCGAAGCGTTAAAAAGTTTATTTCAAGTTGATTATACTAACGCGTTAGAAGCCACTTCATATTACTTACCCATTCTAGTTGGTTGCGTAGATAATAACTACTCAAGAAAAATTATGAATCAATTTTTCGATAGTGTGCCTACATGTATCTATATAGATGCTGGTAATGAATCCGTTGAGGTTCCTTCAGATTGGCAAACGAGACCTATCGAACAATGGAATGAAGCAGAAAAAGAAGCTTATTACAATAGCGGTTATAGTGGTCAAGTTGTTGTTGGAGTGAAAATTGACAACAAAGTTCTACAAGAACCTGTTGTGAAAATGTTTCCTGATATTTTAGAGGATACAGATACGATTGCTCCAAGTGAGTTATCTTGCGCGGAATTATCTGCAAGTGAGCCACAACGACTAATCACAAATAAATTTGCAGCATTATCAATTGCTAACGTGATCCAAGAAATATTGTTTGAGAAAAAAATAACACATCATATGACACTGTTCCATGCAAAAAAAGGATATATGCGAAGCATAAAAAAACAAGAATGTGAGGACTTATTATATGGACAAAATTAAGGTTAATCAAGGAATCTATTACGCAATGAAAGAACTTGAGTCTTGGGTTGGTGTAGATAAACATCGGAGTGAAAAAGTATTGAAAATCGCTGAACTACTAGCATATGGATATGAAGTTGAGAATACTCCTGAAGAAGAACTGATTAAATGGTTTAAAAACTCTAAAAAGCAATTAGATAAATTAGAAGTAATGGGTGTTGAACATTTAGATGAAGATTCTCGTGAGGAACACTTTACAACTCTTGATTATCACCGTGTAGAAGTTGCAACTTTGAGTACTGTTTTTAACATTCTAAAAATCAATGTCTAGGAAGCAATTAATGGTTATTTCTGGTTCCTATTCATCGTGGAAATATGCAGAATAGCGACAAAAGCTTAATGTTCAGTTAAGAACGGAGGAATTACAATGAAATTAGTAATAAGAGAAACACTTGAAAGAATTATAGATTTCGAAGGATATGAAAGTAAAGAAGAAGCATTAGCGGAATTAAAACGTGCATATGAAAACGAAGAAGTTGTTTTAGATTCAGACGATTTTGTTCATGTTGAATTTGAAGCATGTTGAGGTGAAAAATGAGGACTGCAATAATGCAGTCTGCAATAATGCAGTCCTTTTTATTTAAATTGGTGATTTTCGACTACTCTCTAAATAATCATTACTCTACCGGAACCGCTGGAATTACTTTATCTGCTCTAGGAATTGGAGTAGGATAAGGACTACCAACCTCAGCAGAACTATCATAAGAAGGTGTTGTTTCATGGATATACTTTAGTGCTTCTTTATATTGTTTTCTTTGCAGCTCTTCAAATTGATTTGGAGACATATTTGATACACTTTTATAAAATTTTTCTTTATCTTCGTCTGAAACATACATTTTTATTCCATATTCATTACTAAGCTTTTCTAAAATTTTCACATATGGAATAATGGCCAAATCAATATCATTATTGTTGTCTTTTGTTTTTGCATTAGGAGTAGAAGTTGAACAAAATACAGATACTAGCAAAAGGGCTAATGAAATATTCAATATTTTCTTCATGTTTTATCTCCTTTTTATTACTCATTACTCAACTTTCGCACCAATAAAGTAGGTGATCCACGTTGATTGTTAAAGGCCTGCGGCCTTTTCATTATGTTACTTGACAATGTTAATGAAAAATGAAAAACACCTCGTTCTTTTGGTATAGTGTAATTAACTAGAAAACACTACCATACAGAAGAGGTGCTCCCTATATGATAGACCAAAATAGCCA